>NZ_LWDV01000007.1:124846-211616 GCF_001693735.1 Orenia metallireducens | reverse complement strand
TATAAAAAAAGAAAAGAAACTGTTGAGCGAAGTTTTGCAGATGGAAAAAATCTGCATGGACTTCGCTATTGTCGTATGCGTGGAAAGAAAAATGTTGAAGAACAATGTTTGTTAACAGCATCAGTTCAAAACATGAAAAAGATCGCAAGCGTTCTTAAGCGTAGAGAAAAGAACTCTATTCTTCTAAAATCAGATAATAATATTAAATTTTTATTACTCTCTAAATCAATTTTAACTAAATTCAGCTATAGAAAAACCCCCACTAAAAAATTAGTGGGGGTTTTTCATCAATCTCAAAATAAGTCTCTAATTTTTAATTAGAGACTTATTTCAGTTATACTTATTAAATTAAATCTATTAAGATAATTTCTGCTCTATCCTCTGTAGTTAATATTATTTGAGAAATATCTTCTATTTGGGCAGAATCGCCTTCTGTTAAGTGATAGTCACTATTTAAAGCTAAAGAGCCTTTAATAATAAACAAATATAATTTACGGTTATCTTTTAATGTATATGATAGCTCTCTATTAGTTTCTAAGGTAGCCAGATAGATATCGACATCTTGATTTATGTTTAAAGCCCCTTCTAAATTATGGCCTGAGACGATAGGAAGTAGCTTATTTAATTGCTCCTTTTTACTAAAGTTTTTTTCCTCCCGACTAGGCTTTATATCTTGGTCTTTAGATTCAAACCAAAGTTGAAGGAAGTGAACCTCTTCATCTTCAGAGTAATTATGCTCTAGGTGTTCAACACCACTACCAGCTGTTATTCTCTGTACTCCACCAGCATCTATCAATCCAACATTTCCAAGGCTATCTTTATGTCCTAACTTTCCTTTAATTACATAGCTAACAATCTCCATATTACTGTGAGGGTGCATATTAAACCCTTCACCTGCTTTAATAATGTCATCATTAAAGGCTTTTAATACACCAAAGCCTTGGTTAGTGTCCTTATCTTCTTGAAAGGAAAAGCTCAACTTACATTCAATCCAATCGCGTTTAACTGTATAGCGATTATCGGATAGGATTATTTTGATCATTATATTCTCCTCCATATGATTAATTATATTTATAGTAAAGTCGTCCCTTCTGAATTATCTAAGCATTTCGATATCAGAAAAGGACGACTTTGGTTATCTTTTCTTATAAATTAATCTATTAAACTACATTCAAACTATTTTCTTTATAACTATCTAATGAATTTACTACTCCTAAGCTCTCTTCAGGGTAAGCTTCTAAAGAATGAGTTGATAAATCTGAGCCTAGTTCTTCTTCAGAGGCAGACATTCTAAAGCCGATAGTCTTGTCGATAAGAAAGTAAACTAAAAATCCTCCTGCTAAAGCTACAACTATTGCTGAGACAGTTCCTAATAATTGAGAGATAAAGCTTAAGCCTCCCATACCTCCAAAGATCTTATGAGTGAAGATACCAGAAGCAATTCCACCCCAGCTTCCTACTAAACCATGTAATACAAAGACACCTAAAACATCGTCTACCTTAAATACTTCTGTCTCTATAGTAAACCCTTTAACGAAGATGATTGAGGCGATACCTCCAACAATAAAAGCAGCCAATGGATGATATAAGTTAGAACCCGCACAGACAGCAACTAAGCCAGCTAAAGCACCATTATGGATAAATACAGGATCATTTTTGGAGATTATCAAAGCTACTATTATCCCGCCAACCATAGCAAATAGAGAGTTGATTGCTACTAAGCCTGAGATGTCACCTAAATTTTGCGCACTCATTACATTAAATCCAAACCAACCAACAGCTAAGATCCAGCTTCCTAGAGCTAAGAAAGGTACATTACTGATTGGAATAGGATGGCTTTCTGTTTTGCTATATCTCCCTTTTCTTGCTCCTAAAATTAAGATTGCTGGTAACGCAAGCCATCCTCCAAAGGAATGGACAACGACAGATCCAGCATAATCGCTAAATTCAGCCCCACCAATAGACTTGATAAAACTTTGAAATACTGCAGAGTTTTGACCCCAGATCAATGATTCAAAGAAAGGATATAGTACTCCAGCAAAGATAGCTCCTGCAATCACTTGAGGCCAGAACTTTGCTCTTTCAGCAATTCCTCCTGAGATAATAGCAGGAATACAAGCTGCAAAAGTTAATAAAAAGAAGAATCTTACTAAACTAAAGCCCATATCAGTAGCCATTAATTGGTTAGCAGGTTTAATAAAGCTGATGCCATAAGAGATTGGAAAACCGATTAAAAAATACACGACAGTTGAAACTGCCCAATCGGTTAATATTTTTACTAAAGCATTTATCTGATTCTTTCTTCTAACAGAGCCTACTTCTAAAAAAGCAAATCCAGCGTGCATTGCAAAAATCATTATTGCTCCTAACAATAAAAATAAGACATTACTACTTTGGATTAAATTATTTAAAGTCATTTTGATTACCCCTTTATGTATTTTATTTTAACTATAAACAATTATAAACAACCTCACAATTGATGTCAAGTATTTTTACATAAACCTTACGTAAAGCTAACATTTGTCATTTTCTATCCTTTCTAGAGGTGATTGTTTTTAACTGTAGAATATATTTATTAAGAGTAGAGATTAAGGAGGAGTTAGATATGAGAAAGATAGAAGCAATAATTAAACCAGCAAAATTAAATGTGGTTAAAGATGCATTAAATGAGATTGGTATAAAAGGAATGACTGTAACAGAAGCTAAAGGTTTTGGAAGACAGAAGGGCAAGAAAGAGATTATAAGGGGAGCAGAGTATAAGGTTGATTTTTTATCTAAGGTTAAATTAGAGATTGTCTGTAAAGAGGAAGATACAGAAAAAATATTGGATATTATAATTGCTAATGCAAAAACTGGCGAGATAGGTGATGGTAAGATATTTATTTATCCAGTTGAAGAGGTTGTTAGAATTAGAACTGGTGAAAGAGGAGAAACTGCGATATAAATTTTAGGATTTTTTACCTGTGACGTATAGAAAAATAAAATCTTCATAGAAGATTATAATAGAGGATTAAAATTAAGGGGCAGTAATGCCTCTTTTTGTTATTTAATATATGAAATAAGCCTATTTAGTTTGATTTAATAGTACTAATTCTATATTATTTAAAAACTTTGGTTAGTAGTAAAAGAACTGATGTGATAGAGAGATATTGCGACACTTTTTATATTAAAATTTAACTAGTATAATGCATTAGTGATTTGATTTTTATTTTTTAAAAGGAAATTTATCACCTATCAAGAATTGATGTAGATAATAAATTAACAGAAGAGGGGATAAAATGAAGAATAAAGACAAGCTATTATTTATCTTAATCTGTACTATTATTCTAGTGTTTACAACAAATGCATTAGCGTCTGATACTGATTGGAAGTATTATGAGACAGATAGTTTTGTTATATTCTATCCTCAAGGTTATGAATGGCAAGCAGAAGAAGTACTTTATTATTTAGAAGAATATCAATCAGAAGTGAGGGAGGTTACAGGTAATGCTGGGCAATTGAAGACCACTGTGATAGTTCAGGATATGGGAAATGAGAGTAATGGAATGGCTGACCCTATTGCAGTCAAAGTAGATATTTATACCAATAATCCATCTACTTATTCAGCAATGAGCGGTATTGAGAACAATCAAAGCTGGCTAAGAAGTGTTAGTGTTCATGAGTTTACACATATAGCCCAGTTAACAAATTCCTCTGGATTAGCAGGAAAATTAAGTTATCTTTTTGGTAATATTTATTCCCCTAATTTAATTCCTTATATTCCTTTATGGATGGTTGAGGGGATAACTGTCTATCAGGAATCCCAGATTACTCCCTATGAAGGGAGGTTGAATACAGGATACTATGATGCATTAATAGCTACTAAGGCTAAGGAGGATAAACTACCATCTATTTCGGAGGCTACTTATCCTCATAGCCATTATCCAAGGGGGCAGTGGTATCTTTATGGTGGGGAGTTTTTTGAATATCTAGCCAAAGAGTATGGTGAAGACAAAATAGCCCAATTTTTCAAATTAAATGGTTCTGATACTTCAGCTCCTTATGGTATCTTCTTTCCTAGTTTAACGTTAGATAAGTCTGCTAGAGTAGTCTATGGTAAGAACTTTCCTCAGTTGTTTGAAGACTGGAAGGAAGAAGCAAAGCAAGATTATCAGAGTTGGCAGGTAGATGGTCAACAAGTTTTGGAGAATAAAAGTGGAAGAATCTATAATTTAGTTGCTGCATATAATAAGATATATTATTTGAAAGAGCTACGTTCTACTCCAGCTCCGTTTAATTCAAAGCTTAATTTAGTTTTGACAGAATATGATCCTAATAGTAATAAGGAGAAGCCTCTTCAAGTAATGAAATCCTCCAGTGCTACTTCTATACAAATAGTTGGGGATAAAATATATTACTCTTTACTTGACCTTGATAGAGGATTTGCAAATGTTAAGCAATCTGGTAGAGGTACTTTAGGGGTCTTATATAGTTATGATTTAGCTACAACTAAGAGTAATGAAATTTTTAGAGATGATTTTAAAGACTTTGTGGTTTTAGATACAGGAGAGATTATTTATAGTAAGGATAATAAGGAAGAATTTGGATCAGAACTTTGGAGATATAGCTCTACAGGTAAAGAGAAATTAGCTATAACAGAGGAGCTTATCAGTGAAATTACACATTATCAAGATAAGTTTATAGTAGTTGCTAAAAATAGGGTAGGTTCTTGGAATATCAGTTATTTAGAGCTAGAGAAAGATAAAGTCTCTTTAGACCCAATTATCAATACACCTTATACAGAAGAGTTTATCAAGGTGGTAGATGATAAGGTTTATTTTACAGCCAATTATGATGGTCATCATTCAGTCTACAGTTATGATTTATTATCTAAAGAGTTAGCTCAAATAACTACAGGTGCTTATAGTGTTGATGGAATACCTTATCAAGATAATTACTATTTTGTCAGTTTGACAGCAGATGGAGAAGGTATTTTTAGAAAGGATTTAGAGTTTAAATCTGTGACTATACCAGCAGTAGAAGAATTAAGAACTTTAAATATAGAATTTGATAGGAAAGTTAAAGAAGGTAGTGCTATATTTAAGAACTTAAGCTACTTATTTAAGCCATATATCAGATTTCCATTTTTGATGGGTGAGGATGCTTTGGGTAAAAATTATTATTGGATTAATTATTTCGATAACTTTTCCTTTACCTATGGAACCAAGTTGTTCAATTCTTTGAACCTAACAGTAAGTAACTTCGAAGATGATGAAGATGAGAATAAAAGAAGTACGGAGTTATCTTTAGATTATCCCCTTTATTCATCTAAGTTAAGTGGCTTATCATCAATTAATTTAGGCTATAGTACAGACTTTAATGAAGATTCAATTCCAAAATTAGCTGTCTCTTTCTCTTATCCTAGACAGGATATCTCATTATCTTCAGAGGTCAATCTAAAAGTTGATGGTAGTACTAATACAAGGTTTGATTACCGCTATATTTTTAATAATAGTAGTTTAGCCTTTAAGGCTAAGAGGTATGATAATTTTGATGGTAAAGAGAGTATTCGTTCCTTTGATATGGCAGAAGCTGATAATAGCTATCAGCTCAGTGGAGATTATATCCATAAGTTAATAGAGGTTAGAAATGGTTTATGGAGCCCTAATATCTTTTTTGGAGACATCTATGGGAGTGTTTTTATAGATTATACTCATGAATTAGAAGGTGATAATTATGATCTTTCTGGAGGATATGAATTTTTAGTTGAGATGGGTACCTTTAATTACCTTTCTTTAATACCTAGGTTAGGAATTACAACTGATGGAAAAGAGGTTAAAGGTTACTTAGGATTTAAGATTGAGCTTTAGGTTTATGAGATTAAAGTTTAATAATTCTATTGATAAGAAAAGCTATTTGGAGAACTCTTCAAATAGCTTTTCTTATCTTTTAGCATAAATAATCTATTTTAATTTAGACTAAATACTTAGAAACACAATTTTGACTTTGGTAAATATAATGAAAAAAAGAGGTGATGAATCTATGTTAAATATAAAAGAAGAATCTTTTAAGATAAAGGAGGATATTATTAAGGTTAGGCGAGAGATTCATGCCAACCCTGAATTAGGCTTTGAAGAGTGGGAGACTGCAAGGCTAGTAGCTGACTACTTAAGATCTTTAGGATTAGAAGTAGAAGAAGGGATAGCCAAGACTGGAGTTGTGGGCTTTTTAGAAGGAAAGAATAGGGACAAAGTAATTGCTATTAGAGCAGATATGGATGCCTTACCGATCAAGGAGCAGAATGAGTGTGAATATAAATCTCAGACTGAAGGTAAGATGCATGCCTGTGGACATGACTCCCATACTGCTATGGTCTTAGGTGTGGCCAAGTTACTGACTAAATTCAAAGACCAGTTAGAGGGTAGTGTGAAATTTATCTTCCAACCAAATGAGGAGCAGACTGAAATGCCTGGCGGTGCAGATACTATGATTGAAGAAGGGGTATTAGAAGACCCAAAGGTAGAAGCTATCCTTGGAATCCATGTCAATCCACAGCTAGAGGTAGGGACAGTTGGAATCAAAGAAGGTCCGATTATGGCTGCTACTGATAAGTTCAAGATAACCATCAAAGGTGAAGGTGGTCATGGTGCAGCTCCCCATGAGACTATAGATGCAATTATTATCGCTGCTGATATAGTCCAGAATCTACAATCGATAGTCAGTAGAAGAATCAGCCCAGTAGAACCAACTGTCTTGACAATTGGTAAATTATGTGGTGGTGAGAGCTATAATGTTATTGCTGATGAAGTTGAGATTGAGGGGACAGTTAGGACTGTAAATCCAGAGGTTAGAGATAAAGTCCCTTTACTAATGGAGCAGACTATCGATGGAGTTACTGATATCTTTGGTGGTGACTATACCTTTGATTATCAATTTGGCCATTCGGTCTTAGAGAATGATAAGAAGTTAACTGCTTTAATCACTCAAGTGAGTAAAGAGATAATTGGTGAAGATAATACAGTTATCTTAAAGAATCCACTGATGGCAGGGGAGGATTTTGCTAGTTATGCCAAAGAGATACCAGGTTTCTTCTTACATCTAGGAGTCAGTAATCCTGATAGAAAGGTTTATCCCTGGCATCATCCTAAGTTCAACCTAGATGAAGAGGCATTACCTATTGGAATGGCTATCTTAGCTGAGTCTGCTATGGAATATCTAAAGAAATAGTAAACCTAAGGGGTTTTTATCTTAAAGATATTATGAATTCTCCTACAATTTGACATAAAATTTAGAATAATATACCATATAAATATAGTAGTAATAATTACTGATATTAATAAATCATTCTTAAAAAGCTAACTATTCTTAAATAGCTAGCTTTATTCTTTTGTTAATCTAACTTACATGAGTATATTAAATTAGGATAAAAGAGGATTGTAATGGCTAATCCTAAAGTTAATGTAGAAAGTAATGAGAACAAGCTAAGGGAAAGAAGAAGGATGAATCTCAGCTATTTGGCACCTTCTTTGGTGTGTTTACACCAATTCTACTTACTATTTTAGGGGTAATAATGTTCTTAAGATTAGGTTGGGTGGTAGGTAATGTAGGGCTACTAGGTTCTTGGGGGATTATTCTTTTATCCTTTGGAATTACTACCTGTACTGCTTTATCTTTTTGTTCAATAACTACTAATATTAGAATTGGTGCTGGAGGTGCCTTTTTTGTTATCTCACAGTCTTTAAGACTTGAGGTTGGTGGAAGTATAAGAGTACCTTTATACTTATAGACCTTGGCTGTAGCAATGTATATCTTTGGTTTTCGTAGTGGATGGCAATGGTTATTTCCCAATCATCCAGCTATATTTATAGACTTGATTACATTTTTTGTCCTATATACTATTGCTTTTATCAATGCTAACTTTGCTTTTAAGATACAGCATTTGATTTTAGTAATTATAGGAATTTCATTACTAAGTGTAGGTATAGCAGCAGTTACTGGTTCTATGGAATTTGATATTCAATGGATGGGTAAATTTCCAGGTTCACCAGAGAATGATTTTTCAGGAATAGGATTGTGGACAGTATTTGTAGTCTTCTTTCCTGCCTCAACAGGGATTATGGCAGGAGCTAATATGTCAGGAGAGCTTAAGAACCCTCGTAAGAATATTCCTTTAGGTATAATGAGTGCTATCAGTGTCAGTGTAGCAATCTATCTTGCTTTAGCTTATTGGTTAGCCCATTCGGCATCGGTTTCAGAACTTACTAAGAACTATACAGTAATGATTGATAAATCTGCTTGGGGACCAGCAGTATTAATAGGGATCTTAGGAGCAACCTTTCATCTTTACTGAAGAGATTAGAAATAAAGGGATATTTGCTTCTTGGACAGTTATTACAGTAGCAGAGTTTAGTGAGAACTTAAAAGCTAGTATCCAGACCTTTGGAAGTACCTTCTTTAAACCAAATATTATCTTACTACAGATGCCAGAAGATCCAAAGCATGAAGAGGATATGAAAGATTATTGAAATATGCCGTCGAAATAAGATTGGAATATTATTGTTTGATGAGCATCCATTAGCTTAATAATTTATAATAAATCCAATAGTAGTTGATTTATAATTTAACTCTCTGGTATAATTTAATAAGTTAATAATTTAGGAGGTCGTTATGATGCAAGTCTTTAAAACAAGTGGAGTCTGTGCTAGAGAGATTAAATTTAAGATTAATGATGAAAATATTATTGAAGAGGTAGAATTTATTGGGGGGTGTAGTGGTAACCAGTCAGCTATTGCAGCTTTAGCAGAAGGTCAAACAGTTGAGTATGTGGCTGATAAATTAGCAGGAATTGAATGTCGTAATGGAACTTCTTGTCCTGACCAACTAAGTAAGGCTTTGAAAGATTTGGTATAAGCAATTTTGAAAAATCTGTTGACAAATGACGAATAAATTGATATGATACTAATAACTTAAATAAGTAACTCTTATCGAGAGAGGTGGAGGGACCGGCCCAATGAAACCCAGCAACCCCCCTGAAAGGGGAAAGGTGCTAATTCCTGATAGATAAGAGAAGACGGTAAAACTTCTTCTCTTGCAAGAGAAGAAGTTTTTTAATGCAGATACTTAATTAAAAAAGTATAAGTAACAAGTTTTTGATAGCTACTTATCAGTCATTACTTGTTACTCGTTACTGTCATTAAACTTCTAAGCTAGAAGTTTAATGACCATATAAATTCTTATCAAGAGAGGTGGAGGGACTGGCCCGATGAAGCCCGGCAACCACCCCAGCAAAAGGGGAAAGGTGCCAATTCCTGATAGATAAGAGAAGGGACTAAAAAATTATATCCCCTCTTCTCTATTAGGTAGAAGAGGGGAATTCTTTTAATAAGGAGAGTAGGAAGTATTATGATTAAGATTAATAATTTAACAAAGGTTTATCATAGTAAGGATAAACAAGTAGTGGCTTTTGATAATATTAATCTAGAGATAGATGAGGGAGAGATCTTTGGAGTAATTGGACCAAGTGGTGCTGGCAAGAGTACTTTAATCCGTTGTCTTAACCTACTAGAGATGCCGACATCAGGAGAGGTAATTATAGATGGTCAGGACATTACTAAATTAAGCACCCATAAATTACGTGAAGCAAGAAAAGAGATGGGGATGATTTTTCAAAGGTTTAATCTACTTAAATCAAGGACTGTAGCTGATAATGTAGCTTTTCCCCTAGAGATCGCAGGTAGGAGTAAAAAGGAGATTGCTCTTAAAGTAGCAGAGCTATTAGAATTGGTTGGTCTTGCTGATAAAGCTAATAACTACCCTAGCCAGCTCAGTGGAGGGCAACAGCAGAGGGTAGGGATTGCTAGAGCTTTGGCAAATAACCCAAAGGTATTGCTCTGTGATGAGGCTACTTCGGCCTTAGACCCAGAGACTACCCACTCTATTTTGGAGCTATTAAAAGAGATTAATGATAAGTTGGGGATTACTATTGTAATCATAACCCATGAGATGGAAGTAATTAAAGAGATATGTACCAAGGTAGCAGTCTTGGATAAAGGAACTATTGCTGAGCATGGTGATGTGATCGATATCTTCACCAATCCTCAGGCAGCGGTTACTAAGAAATTTATTGAGAGAGTAATCAATGCCAATGTCCCAGAGGAATTATTATCTAGGGTAACTGTTGTCAATCCAGATAAAGGTAGATTGGTCAAAGTATCCTTTATCGGTGAATCAGCAGGAAAGCCAATGATCTCAGAGCTGGTGCATAATTTTGCAATTGATGCTAATATACTTTACGGTAATATAGATAAGATTCAAGGAACACCCTTTGGAACATTAATTATTGAATTAACTTGTGAGAATCCAGCGTTAATTGAGGATGGGATTAATTATCTAGTTAAAGAGCTAGAGGTTAAAGTGGAGGTGATTGAGGATGAAAGAAGTGTTCTCTCTTTTAATTAAAGATAGTGGACTTTTATGGGAAGGAATCTTACAGACATCATATATGGTGTCAATCTCGATGCTTTTAGGAGCTTTATTTGGAATTCCTCTAGGAGTAGGAGTAGTTGTCACTGAAGAAGGTAATATTTTAGAGAATAAAGCTATAAATTTAATATTAAGTACATTTATAAATATCACCCGTTCTATTCCCTTTATTATCTTGATGGTAGCCTTAATCCCTTTGACTAGGATGATAGTAGGAACTTCGATTGGGACCTCAGCAGCTGTTGTCTCATTGACCATTGGAGCTGTTCCTTTTATAGGAAGGATTGTAGAAGGAGCTTTAAAAGAGGTTGATGGTGGTGTTGTAGAGGCTGCTCAAGCAATGGGAGCAAACCCTTGGGAGATTATTAGTAAGGTACTATTACCAGAAGCTCTACCATCTTTGGTCTTAGGATTAACAATTACTGCTATTAGTTTAATTGGTTATTCGGCGATAGCAGGGGCTATTGGAGCTGGTGGATTAGGAGATATAGCAATCCGCTATGGATATCACCGTTTCCAAACTGATATTATGATTAAAACAGTTGTCTTATTGGTTGTGATAGTTCAAATCATTCAAAACTTAGGAACTTATCTAGCAAGAAGGTTAGACCACTCGTAATAATTAGTAAACTATAATTAAAAGTATTTATTAATCAAACTGATAGCTTTTAATTGTATAATATAAATCATAAATTTTAAATTAATAATTTGAGGAGGAGAGAAGATGAAAAGAAATTTACTTATTTTAATATCTGTATTATTGGTAGGACTATTAGTAGTTGGATGTGGAGGTAGCAAAGAAGCTAGCGTTAAGGCTGATAAGATTGTGGTAGGGGCTACACCAGTACCCCATGCTGAAATCTTAAATGATGTAGTTAAAGAGTTATTAGAGAAGGAAGGAATTACTTTAGAGATTAAGGAGTTTACTGATTATGTTACTCCAAACTTGGCATTAGCAGATGGGAGTATTGATGCAAACTTCTTCCAGCATGTTCCGTATCTAAGTAACTTTGCTGAAAAGAGAGGTCTAGACTTAGTCTCTATCGCCAAGGTTCATGTAGAGCCAATTGGACTTTATTCAAAGGAGATTTCTAAATTTGAAGAGTTAAAAGATGGTTCAGTAATCGCTATTCCTAGTGATGCAACTAATGAAGGAAGAGCATTATTATTATTAGAATCTAAGGGTCTTATTAAGTTAAGTGAGCAAGCTGGTTTAACAGCTACTCCAGTGGATATTGTAGAGAATCCAAAAAATTTAGAATTTAAAGAGCTAGAAGCAGCTCAATTACCAAGAGTATTAAAGGACGTTACTGCTGCTATTATTAATACTAACTATGCTCTAGAAGCTGATTTAGTACCTACAAAGGATGCACTTATTATTGAAGGTAGTGAATCACCTTATGCTAATATCTTAGCTGTAAGAACAGAGGATAAAGATGATAAAACTCTACAAAAATTAGTAGAAGCATTGAATTCTCCAGAAGTTAAGCAGTATATTGAAGATAAATATAAAGGTGCTATTGTACCTGCATTTAATTAAGTATAACCTATTGGCTACTGACTATTAGTTGGTAGCCAATAATATTATAAGACTATAAGATTATAAGTTTGGGAGGAGTTATCTATGAAGAAGAATATCAGTATTTTTATAACTTTATTGGTTGCTGTAATAGCATTGACTGGTTGTGGTACAAAGGAAGCCAGTATCGATAAGAAGATAGTAATTGGGGTAACCCCTGTTCCTCATACTGCTATCTTAGAGAATGTAGTTAAACCGATTTTAGCTAAAGAAGGAATTACGATAGAGATAAAAGAGTTTACTGACTATGTTACTCCAAATTTAGCTTTAGCAGATGGAAGTATCGATGCCAATTACTTCCAGCATATACCTTATTTGAATAACTTTAAAGAGAAGAGAGGTTTAGATTTAACTGAGGTTACTAAGGTTCATATTCCACCTACTGCTTTATATTCTGATAAGATAAGTAGTTTAGAAGAGTTAGCAGCAGGGAGTTTAGTAGCAATTCCTAGTGACCCAACCAATGAGGGAAGAGCATTATTACTATTAGAAAGAGCAGGTCTGATTAAATTAGCTGATACTGTAGAATTAACAGCTACCCCTGCTGATATTGTAGAGAATCCAAAGAGTTTAAAGTTTAAAGAGCTAGAAGCCGCCCAATTACCTAGAATCTTAAAGGATGTTAATGCAGCAGTGATTACTGCTAACTATGCGATTGAAGCAGGATTTAAACCAGCTGAAGATGCAATTATCAAAGAAGATGCTACTTCTCCTTATGCCAATGTCTTAGCAGTAAGGACAGAGGATAAGGATAATCCTGTAATTAAGAAGCTAGCAGAAGCCTTAAACTCTCAAGCGGTGAAAGACTTTATTATTGAAGAGTATCAGGGGAACATTATTCCTGCTTTTTAATATATTAATGTAATAGATAACTAGTAACGTGGGACAAGCAAAGATTTTTCTTGTTACTGGTTGCCTGTCACTTGTTACCGAATAATTTCCTTGCAACTCTCTTCTAATTGGAATATAATATTAATTAAGAAAAAGTGAATAATAAGTTTATCTTCAGGGCAGGGTGAAATTCCTGACCGGTGGTAATAGTCCACGAGCTGTTAAGCTGAACTGGTGAAATTCCAGTACCGACGGTATAGTCCGGATGAGAGAAGATGAAGTGATTATATAGTAGAGTATTTAAGACCCTGAAGATTAATCTTTGGGGTCTTTTTTTTTATTAATAATTTAAATGAAAGGAGAGAAGGGGTATGGATTTGAAGAAGATGACTAACATTGGAGTGTTATCGGCATTATCTTTGATTCTGATGATTACTATTAAGTTCCCAATTATCCCAGTAGTACCTTACTTACTTTATGAAGCAGGTGATCTACCGATTTTAATTATAGCTTTTCTTTATGGTCCTGGGTCTGCTGTAGGAGCTACTCTAATCTTATCAATTTTAATGTTTATCTTTGTAGGGCTGGGAGGACCTTTTGGTGCCTTTATGCATTTTTTAGCAACAGGAACTCTAGTCTTTGTTGCAGGTTATATTTATCATCAGAATCGAACCCAAAAGACTGCCGTTTATGGTTTGATTGCAGGTTCTATAGCTATGACTGTTATTATGGCATTTGCCAATGTTTTATTGACACCTATATTCTATGGTATTCCTCGTCAAGAGGTATTGAAGGTCTTGGTACCAGGAATAATCCCTTTTAATATTACTAAGGCGTTTATTAATTCTGGGTTGACCTTACTTGTTTATAAGAAACTGGCTGAATTTTTGAAATCAAAAGGGGTATTATATTCATTGAATAACTAAAAATTTAATCTTAAATAAAAACCTTAAGTAAAACTTAAGGTTTTTATTTTGTCTATAATTAGAATATTAAGGGGGAATTAAAAGACTTATATAGAATATAAAAGTTAATAATATATAAAAAGGAATGGTGCATTATGACAGAAGAGATGAACAATGTAGAGCTTGAGAATAAAGGGATGGATAATGTAGTAGATTCACAAAGCTTACAAGAAGAGTACTTATTTATTAACTGTAAATTTAATTATGGTGGAAGAATAAAGAACTATGGCTTTATTAATCTTGTTATAGATATTAAAGCTAAGTCTCTGATTAAGGTTAGTGCACTTTTGACTTCAGATAGGGATATTTGGGATATAAATCTTCATATTAGCTTCTTTAAAGATGAATTAGATGAATTTATTGAAAAATCTGCTTCCACAGAGGATAATGAATTGAGATTAAAAATCAGGGATAGTTTAGATGTAGCAGGCCTAATTGAGGCTAACAGAGATGAAGCAGTTGAAAGAATACTTAAAGAGACTATTGAAAATATAATGCAAGAAGCAGTTACTTTAAATTTAGTCATTGAAAGAGTCAACAAAGAGGAATTAAAGGTTACTTATCCTAACTTATTTACTAAAACAGAGGACTTAGATGATAAAGAGAGTAAAAATTATAAGAATAACAATCTAGATGGAACTACTAATAATGGAAAGTTGAATATGGATATTAAATTACGTTGTAATCCTGTTATTTCTCCTGTAAAGGGAAAAAAGGTTACTGAGCTAAATCTAGGTGATGAGATAGTAGTTAAGGTAAATGATGATAGAGATGTTTCAAAGGATATAGTTGAGATGTTAGAAAAGAATGAAGATGGTGATATAATAGGATTGATTCGTGAAATTAATTATAATGAAGAATTAGATCGATATAATATTGTGGTTCAGTTTAGGTCTAGTATATTTGGGGAATTAGTTGTTGAACCAGAATTGAAGATAAAATACAATCAAGCTATTAATGAAGAGCTAGAGAATGGAAAGAAAGAAGCAATGGAGCTTGACCAGAATATGTTGATAATAGGTATCTTTGCAACTATAATGATTATCTTAATATTTGGAGCTGTAATATTCTATACTTAATTCTCTATAGTATAGGTATCGAAATAAATAATATTTTGAAGACATAGACCTATATCAGATATAGTAAGATTTATATAGTTGCCCAAGTTGGATTGGAGGTATAATCATGAAAATAACTTTTTTAGGTACTGGTACATCCCATGGTGTTCCAGTAATTGGGTGTGAATGTCCTACATGTATTTCAGAGGATTCTAAGAATAAACGTTATCGTTCTTCAATTTATATAGAAGTTGATAATACTTCTTTATTAATTGATACTCCTCCTGAATTAAGGTTGCAGTTATTAGAGAATAATATTAGAAAGGTTGATGCAGTACTCTTTACTCATCCCCATGCTGACCATTTAATGGGCTTTGATGATTTAAGGGGGATTAATCGTTTGCAAAGCAGTAGTATTCCTTGTTATGGTAATAAAATGACTATAGAAGAGATAGAGAAGGTCTTCTCTTATATCTTAAATCCAATCCAAATAGGTGGAGGTATTCCACAGGTAACTTTACACAAGGTCAATACGGAGTTTGAGATTAATAGTAACATAATTACACCTATCCCAGTTAAACATGGAGGTTTAGATATCTTTGGTTACAGAATAGATAAATTCGCCTATTTAACTGATTGTAGTTATATACCAGAGAATAGCTTTACATTATTGGAGGGTATTAAGTTACTAGTAATAGATGCTTTACGTTATAGATCCCATTCCACCCATATGAATATTGAAGAGGCTTTGAAAATAGCAGATAGATTAGGGGTTTCTAAAGCCTACTTTACCCACTTATCCCATGATTTAGAGTATAATAAGGTTAATAGTGAATTACCTGACCATGTTAAACTTGCTTATGATGGTTTGCAACTAGTTATAAACTCTAATTAGGAATAAAAGAACCAATAAATAAGTCTGTTAACAGACTTATTTATTGGTTCTTTTACTTCTTTCTTCTTTAATTGCTTTATTAATCTTTGCTAAAGATAAAAGTGTAGTACCATTAGCCATGGCAGTTCTTTTTGAATAGCCTGCTCTAATTGCTGATTTCTCAATATTGTAGTCCTTCAAATATTCTATTACAAATCTTTTTTGACGTTTATTTAGTGGATTTGATTCCTTTCCTTTTAATTTACCCCATTTTTCTCTTACAATAGTATCCTCAGGAAACTCCTCTTTTTCTATTTTTGATTCTGAGAAGTTCTTATCCAGAGTGATTTTTCTTTGAAGTAGTTTAGATAAATAGTATAGAATCTTTTTTAACATTCAAATCTCCCTCCTTAGAAAATATATATTCTAGAAAATATATCAATTATTACAGTACAATCGTTTTAGTGGTGTTAGCCTCCTATTTTAAAAATTTTAGTTGTACCTCTGCTTATGATTAAAGTTTCTCATATTTCTAAGTTTAGAATAATAACTTTATAGGGGAGGTAAGGCAGGGGATGAAGTTTGAGAAAATAGGTGTTAGTACCGATTGATTAGCAGTGCTTATAGCCTTTACTTTATGTCCTTTAGTTAAATTTGGATTAATAGCTAATATACCTTGGTGAAGGGAGGAATAATTATGTCTGTTATAGAATTAACAGAGAAGGGTAAGAATAGTTGCTTAGATAATAATTTAGTTCTTAAACTATTATATAGTCTCGTGAACTTAGACTGAAATTTTCCAGTATTAATCTTGCCCAAAAAGATTTATAATTAAGATAACTTATATATAAAGGAGCTATTATAAATGGGCAGAAAATTCATTGAAGTTAAAACATTACACAGATATACTATTGAAGAATTACAACAATTAGCCTCTGAAACTTCAAGTAAATATACTAATTCTGTATTAATGGCAGTTATTATGTGTTATAACGGCGTTGATACTACAATAATCATGGATACTTTAGGAAAATCTCGATCTACTATTACAAGGTATATTAATCAATGGAACGATAGTCCTTTAAATATAATTGACCAACGTGGTGGTAATATACCAAGTGAATTAACAGTAGACATCATTAAGGATATTAAATATATAGTTGTAAATAAAAAACCTAATGATTTTGGTTATATCCAAAATGTATGGACTAGTGCTTTACTTGCTAAATATGTTGAAGATAAATATGGCCCTAAATATTCTTCTTCAATGATTAGAAAATTACTTAAAAAGTTAGGATTCAGTTATAAAAGAGGACTTTATAAACCTACTAAAGCAGATCCTGAATTACAAAAAGAGTTTAAAAAAAAACGAAAAATTTACTAGATATCATTGAACCTCTTTCCGATATATCTTTTTGGGCTTTAGATGAAACAAATGTTCTCTTAGAATCAAATAATTATTATAGTTGGAGTCCTAAAGGACAACCAACTATAATTGAAAAGAATGGAACACGTAAAGGTCTTAATATCATAGGTGCTACTGAAGTATTAAGAGATTTCTATTTCCTCTATGAAAAATATAAAAAAGGAACAAAAGATTCTATTTCAATCTGTGCTACAGAAATTATTTCTTTTTTAGAAAAATTATTAGAATATGACCATCAAAGAGGTATAGAAAAAACTTTTGTACTTTTAGATAATGCTAGTATTCATAGAGCAGATCTAGTAAAGAAATTTGTTCGCAAAAATAAAGATCATTTATTTCTATTATTCCAACCTCCATATTCTCCTGAACTTAACCCTCAGGAGAATATGTGGAATTGGATGAAGAAGTTTTTATCTAATAAGTCTGCTTATACATCCATTGAAGAATTATCAAACCAATTGAAGATATTTTCTGATTATACTAATAGTAACCCTGAAAAGATAAAACAACGTGCAGGTGCTAGGAATTATTTTGGATAAATTTCATTTTAGATTCACAAATCTATATAGATATCCAATCCTAAAGTGAAATAAAAACAAAAGAATTATTAGCGACGGATTAACACGAATTAAGAGCAAATAATAACTATTATTTAAATTAATCTTTTACAGCCCAAGGCTACTTCCTCAGTCAATAAGAAACATCTTCTTTAGGGCGTCTGTGCTAATCTGTGGCAAAAATAAAGTTTTAAATTTCTTCTTAGAGTTGTTGACCTATAATAAATTAATTTGGTTAAACCATTAATCACAAAAATAAGAATAGTAATTATAATTTAAGATATAATAATTGATGAGGTGAGAAAATGGTAATTGGGATAGAAATAATCAGTTCTAAAGGATATGATTATTTTAAAATGGTTATTAAAAATTCCATTAGTATATCTGACTTACAAAAATCTTTGCAAGTACCTGAAAAGTATCATATTTTAGTTAATGGATTCTATGAATTAGATGATTATCAAGTTAGACCTTATGATCAAATCTCTTTTATAGTCAATCCAGTAATTACAGAAGTAAAAAATATTAATTAGGAGGCAAATAATGAATTTATTTTGGTTATTAGCTGTATCATTACTACCTGGTCTACTATGGGTTTATTACTTTTATCGTAAAGATAGATATGAACCAGAACCTGCTAATTTAGTTATAAAAGCATTTATCTACGGGGCTCTAGCTGTTATTCCAGTAGGATTAATAGAAGCTCCTTTTGCCAAGCTGATTTCAAACCCACCAAATCTATTAACATTACTACTTGTAACAATAGGTATAGTTGGTTTGGTAGAAGAGACTGCTAAATTTGCTGTAATTAGATATACGATATATAATTCCGATGAATTTGATGAAGTAGTTGACGGTATTATTTATTCAGTGGCTGCTGGACTAGGTTTTGCTGCTTTAGAAAATTTATTATATACCTATGTTTTTGGATTTCAAGTTGGAATTATTAGAGCAGTAGTTACTAGTTTAATCCATGCTTCCTTTTCAGGTATTATGGGTTATTATTTAGGAAAGGCTAAATTAGAATCAAAACCTTCTTTAATATGGACTGGTCTATTACAAGTTGCCATCTTACATGGTCTTTATGATTTCTTGATTATCAGTGGTTTTGTCTCTAATTATATTGTCTATGGTATGGTAATTGCCTTATATATATATTTAGTATCTTTAATTAATCGTGCTGTAGAATTATCACCCTTCAAACAAGACGAACAATAATTTATAGAAAATAAATATTATTAGTTTTTTGCTTGATAATGTTTATTTTCTATGTTAATATTGTTATTGTGTGTTAAATAATAACGAACTTTCTACTCTATGTGAAAGGGTGATTTTATGTCGAAGAACTATGATTTAATTATTGTAGGAGCAGGACCGGCTGGAATATTTACTGCTTTAGAATTAGTAAAGAGAAGTAATTTAGAGATTCTTATTTTAGAAAAGGGTAGAGATATTTATAAACGGGATTGTCCAATGAAATCTAGAAATATAGATTGTGTTAAGTGTCATAACTGTTCTATCGTATGTGGATGGGGTGGAGCAGGAGCTTTTAGTGATGGGAAACTAACTCTATCTAATGAGATTGGTGGACATCTAGATGAATATATAGGTAAAGATAGATTATCTGAATTGATAGTTTATGCTGATGAAGTATATAAAGAATTTGGAGCACCAGATAAAGTATATGGTCCTTCTGATGAAATAATTCAGAATATCCATGATCGTGCGACTATGGCTGAATTAAAGTTTATTCCATCAAAAATTAGGCATTTAGGGACTGGACATAGTAAGAGTGTATTGGCAGAGATGAAGGATTATCTAGCAGATAATGGTGTAGAAATTAGAACAGGTGTTAGGGTTACAGAAATTTTGACTGAAGATGATAAAGTTACAGGAGTAAAGACTTCTAAGAATGAGGAGATTAGAAGTGAGATAGTAGTTGTAGCACCAGGTAGAGAGAATGCAGAGTGGTTGAGCAAAGAAGCTCAAAGATTAGATATTGCAACAACAATTAATCCTGTAGATATAGGAGTTAGAGTTGAATTACCAGCTGCTGTAATGAAAGAACTGACTGATGTTGTTTATGAATCAAAGTTTGTGTATCATTCACCTACCTTTGATGATAAGGTTAGAACCTTCTGTATGTGTCCTAATGGAGATGTAGTTAATGAGAATAACAATGGTTTAATTACAGTAAATGGTCATAGTCATGCTACTATGAAGACTCAAAATACTAACTTTGCTTTATTGGTTAGTAAGAACTTCACAGAACCATTTAAGGAGCCGATTACATATGGTAAAGATATTGCCAAATTGGCTAACTTATTAGGTGGGGGGGTTATTGTACAGCGATTAGGTGATTTCTTGAATGGAAGAAGGTCAACAGCCCAAAGAATTAGTCGTGGTCTAGTAGAACCAACGTTAAAAGATGCTACACCAGGAGACTTAAGTTTGGTACTACCTTATAGACATTTAAAGGCTATAGATGAAATGTTACAAGCTTTAGATAAAATATGCCCTGGAGTTTATTCTAGACATACATTATTATATGGAGTAGAGGTTAAATTCTATTCTTCTAGATTAGAAGTCAATAATAATCTGGAGAGTAAGATAAAGAATTTATATACTGCAGGTGATGGTGCAGGTATTACCCGTGGTTTAATGCAGGCTTCATCTTCTGGAATCGTAATTGCAGAAGATATATTAAAGAAGTTAGGATAATTAAATAGAAATATATGAGAAAAGTTCTAGTGAATTCACTAGAACTTTTTCTTATATAGGTATATAGTGTTGAATTCAAGTAATTACAATTATCATTATAGACAACTGAACAATCTATTATTTAAGTTAATTTAAAATTTTTGGAAGAAATATTGACATCATGTTAAAACTCTGATATAATTCTTTGCAGAACTTGTCGAAAAATGTCTTAAAAATAAAAATTTTATAAAATAAGGCTAGAAGAGGTGCAAAACCATGAAATCAACGGGAATTGTTAGAAAAGTAGATGAATTAGGCAGAATGGTAATTCCAATCGAGTTAAGAAGGACCTTAGGGATTGAAACAAAAGATCCGTTAGAAATTTATGTAGATGATAAGAAAATTATACTTACAAAATATGAGCCAGCATGTATTTTTTGTTCTAACGCAGGTGCTACTAAAGAATTTAAAGGAAAAATTGTCTGCTTGGATTGTATAGAGGAGATGACGAACAGGGGTAAAAGTGCATAATATACAATAAATTACTAGTAATTTATCCCTCAAATAGAATTTAAAATATTTTAAGGAAAAAAGTCTATTTTTATCTAAAAAATATTTGACATAAGTTGCAGCAATTGGTATAATGTAATTAAAGATAATTAAGTGTCGACCACTGTCAAAATATAAGGAGGAATTTATTAATGAAATCAACAGGAATTGTTAGAAAAGTAGATAATTTAGGTAGAATGGTAATCCCAATTGAATTGAGAAGAACTTTAGGAATTGATACAAAAGATCCATTAGAAATTTATGTGGATGATGATAAGATTATATTCAAAAAATATGAACCAGCTTGTACTTTTTGTGGAAATGCAGGAGATACATTAGATTTTAAAGGAAAAGTTGTTTGTAGTGAATGTTTAGCAGAAATGTCAGAAAAAAGTCAAGAAACTGCTTAATTAATTTATAAAAAATTACTTATAAAAGTAAGTTGGACAAGATGTCCAACTTATTTTTTTGTTTATATAAAAATTTATTTGGTCTTTAACTTAGAGAAATAATTTTTTATTAATTTTTTTAACTCTTTTTCTTCTTTTAAGCCAATAATAGTCTTTGGTTTTTTAGAGGGGGTATAAAATACTAAAGTGGGGATAGTAGTAACTTGTAATTTTTCAGTTAGTTCAGCTTTATCATCAATTAAGATTAGGATTTCTTTTCTTTGCTCTATATTTATCTCTTCAATCTTCTTTTTATCTATCTGACCTATATTAATAGCCATTATATCTAAATTGCCATCATATTCTTCTTTTATTATTGTTAGATTTTCTAACTGTTGCTGACAACTTTTAGATTGTGGTAACCAAAATAATAATATAGTAGGTTTCTTAATTTTATTGAACTTTATTTTATTATCTTCTAAATCCCTTAAAGAGACTTTAGGAAGAAGAAATTTTTCTTCCGAATGGGCTTTTGCTTTAAATTTAAAGACTATTCCTATAGTTCCTCCAATAACAAAACCAACAATTAAGATAAAGGACACTAATATAAGAATTAATTTTTTCATCTCATCACTCCTTTGTAAAGATTATGAAATTAAAAATTTGAATATAACTATATACAAGCTGAAAAGATTTCATCTTGTAGTATTAGTAGTTAATATGAGTATTAAGGAATTCTATAAAGTCTTCTAAAGATGCTAAAAATCTTAATTTCTATACAGCTTAGACTTGTATTAGAATCTCTTCTTAAATTAGACAAGGAACAAATTTTAATATATAATGTTAGAGTAAATTAATCATGATAAGGATATATCCTAAGTCAGTTAGGAGGATTTAGATGGATATTTTAAAAGGGCTAAACCCTGAGCAGAAGAAAGCTGTTGAACATAATCAAGGACCCTTATTGATTTTAGCAGGGGCAGGCTCTGGTAAGACTAGAGTTTTGACCCATAGAATTGCTCACTTAATTTATGAATACGATGTTTCTCCTTATAATATTTTGGCTGTAACCTTTACTAACAAGGCAGCAGGAGAGATGAAAGAGAGAATTGAAAATCTAATTTCTACAGATAGTAAGGCTATTTGGATGAGCACCTTCCATTCTATCTGTGTAAGGATTTTAAGAAGAGAGATAAATAAATTAGGTTATAACACCAACTTTGTTATCTTTGATACCAGTGATCAAAGAACTTTAATTAAGAACATCTTAAAAGAGTTAAATATAGATACTAAGAAGTTCAATCCTAGAGCAATATTAGGAACAATTAGTAGTGCTAAGAACCAGTTAGTTTCACCTAAAAATTATGAAAGTAATAACTATTTTGAAGAGATAGTTAGACAGGTCTATGAATTATATCAAAAAAAATTAAAGGGTAATAATGCCCTAGATTTTGATGATTTGATTATGAAGACTGTCGAACTATTTGAGGATTATCCTCTGGTTTTAGAACATTATCAAGAGCGATTTAAATACATATTAGTTGATGAGTATCAGGATGTGAATCACGCCCAATATAAATTGATAAATTTATTAGCAGAAAAATATAAGAATATCTGTGTTGTTGGTGATGATGACCAAGGAATTTATGGTTTTAGAGGTGCAGATATTAGTAATATTTTAAGTTTTGAGAATGATTATCCTGATACTAAAGTGATTAAGCTTGAACAGAATTATCGTTCTACTAAGAAGATTTTAGAGGCTGCCTTTGGTGTAGTAAGTAATAACATAGATAGAAAAGATAAAAAGTTATGGACTGAGAATGATCAAGGTCAAGATTTAAAGTTATATAAAGCCTCTAATGGACAAGAGGAAGCAGATTATATAGCTACTGAGATTATTAAGCTTAGAGAAGAAAAGAACTATAGTCTTAATGATTTTTCTATTCTTTATCGTACCAATGCCCAATCAAGAAGTTTGGAGCAAGCCTTGATTAGAAAAGAGATTCCTTATAGAATAATTGGGGGCTTGAAGTTCTATGACCGTAAAGAGATTAAGGATATCTTAGCTTATCTGCGTCTTATCTATAACCCTAATGATGATATCAGTTTAGAGCGGATTATTAATGTACCAAAACGGGGAATTGGTAATACCACTATTGGGCGTTTACAGGATTATGCTTTAAAAGAGGGGATTAGCTTGTTAGAGGCTGTTTATCAGGCCGATAAGATTGATATTCTTGGGGCAAGGGCAAGCTCTCAGGTAAGAGGCTTTGGTGAGATGATAAGCAAGTTTAGAGATAAAGCTGAGGAGTTATCTGTATTATCTTTGACAGAGGAAGTTTTAGATAAGACAGGTTATTTAGAAGAGCTTAAATTAGAAGGAACAATTGAAGCAGAGAGTAGAATCGAGAATATCAATGAGCTGTTAACTGATATGAAGGAGTTCAATAAAGAGAACTCAGAAGGAAAATTGGGGGATTATCTTGAAGAGGTCTCTTTGATTGCTGATGTAGATAATTTGGATAAGGATGCTGAGGCTGTAGTCTTGATGACCTTACACAGTGCTAAAGGATTAGAGTTTCCTATAGTATTTTTGGCAGGAATGGAAGAGGGTTTATTTCCTCATAGTATGTCTATGGATAGTGAATCAGAGGTTGAAGAAGAGAGGAGACTATGTTATGTAGGAATTACTAGAGCAGAAGAGTTATTATATTTAACCTATGCCACTTACCGTACTGTTTATGGTAAGACTCAGTATAATGCTCCTTCCCGTTTTATCAGTGAAATTCCTAAGGTTCTCTTTGGTTTAAAAGAAGAGAAGAAGGTTAACAAACTAGAGGCTGTAGCTGAAAAGGAAACCGAAAGTATTAAGACTGATAACTTTAATGCTGGTGATAGGGTACTTCACCAAAAATGGGGGAAAGGAACTATAATTGCAGTAGCTATGGATAATGGATTGGAAAAATTAACGATTGCTTTTCCCAATGAAGGTATCAAAGAGTTGGCTACCCAATATGCTAAGTTGACTAAATTATAAAAGATAATTGACAATATATAATCTACACTTTACAATAAAAAAGAATGATAACTGTTAATCGTATATTGTAAATTACATAAAAGGAGGAATTTTAAATGTCTATTTATATTGTAGGTCACCAGAATCCTGATACAGATTCTATCTGTGCAGCGATTACTCTTGCTAATTTAAGAAAAGAGCTAGGAGAAGATGTAGAAGCAATCAGATGTGGTAAGATCAATGCAGAAACAGAGTTTGTTTTAGATAAGTTTGGTGTAAAAGCACCTAAGCTAGTGGAGAAGGTTTCTGCAGGTGACCAAGTATTTTTGGTCGATCACAATGAATTAAGCCAAGCTATTGCTGGAATTGAAGAGGCTGAGATAGTTGGTGTAGTTGACCATCACCGTATTGGTGGCATCTCTACTGGAAATCCAATTTACTTTAGAAATGAGCCAGTAGGTTGTACAAGTACAATTGTTACTAAATTATACAAAGAGAATAATGTAGAGATTAATGATTCTATGGCAGGATTATTATTATCTGCAATTCTATCTGATACAGTAATCTTTAAGTCACCTACTTGTACTAAAGAGGATAAGGTGATTGTTAAGGAGTTAGCTAAACAGTTAGGAGTAGATATTGAAGAGTATGGTAAAGAGTTATTCCAAGCTGGTTCTGTAATAAACACATTATCTCCTAAAGAGTTGGTACAGAATGATTATAAGGAGTATGAATTTGCTGGAGACAAGATTGCAGTGGGTCAAATCGAGATTATGAGCTTAGATGAGGTTAATGCTGATAAGAAAGAGGAGATTTTAGCTGCTATTAATGAGTTAGTTGAAGCAGAAGGTTATAAAGCCTTATTACTAATGATAACAGATATTATGGCTGAAGGTACTTTATTGACTTATAATGTTGAAGCTAGGGATATTGTAGCTGGAGCCTTTGATGTAGATGCTGGAGAGAATGAAGTCTATCTAGATGGTGTATTATCTAGAAAGAAGCAGATTATCCCTGTGTTATCTGACTACTTTGCTTAAGATAGTTTCAATATAATAAAGAGGAACCTTAAATTTAAGGTTCCTCTTTATTATATTTAAGAGGCTTTTTCTTTTTCTGTACCAGACATTATTTCTAATAGTTTTTCTTTAATTTCAGGGTCTGCTAAGGCAATTACAGTATCATTAGCTTTGATTATAGTATTTCCACGAGGGACAATTGCTTCATCTCCTCGTAGAATTGTGATTAAAATGGCCTCATCAGGGAGTTTAATATCCTTTACCATTGTGTCCTGAATAGGAGAGTTTTCATCTACTTGGATATAATGCATCTTCAAGTCTTTAATACTATCAGCCCATAACTTTGATGTCTCTTTAATAGCTATCTCTTCCTGAATTAGTCCCAGCATCAGTGAGGTTGAGCTAATGACTTGATTTACACCTAACCATTCAAAAAGTTTTTCATTACCAGGGTTATTCACCAATGTCAACGTCTTTGGAACATTGAACTGCCTTTCAGCTAATTGGCAGATTACTAGGTTATCTTGGTCATTACTAGTAACAGCAACAACTGTATCTGCTTCCTCAGTTTTAGCCTTCTCTAAAAGCTTTCTTTGAGTTCCGTCACCTAAGATAACATCAACTTCTAATTCATCCTTTAATTTATTAACTTTACTCTCATCAGATTCAATAACTGTAACTTGATGTCCGAATTTATGGCAGTATTTTGCCAGTTGATATCCTTTTTTACCTCCGCCAACAATAATTATTTTCATAACATTACCTCCTTGGCCAATTAGGCTTGGGTAAGAATTTTTAAAAGACCATCATATATTATACTACAAAGAATAGGGAGTTGCAAAGATATTCCATTATCTTACAGAAAGTTGTACAATTATTATCAAAGTTTATTGGCTGAAATTTTAGCTTATTTATAGAGGATTTTCGTTAATAATAACTAAGTAAAATATAATATGAGGTATGCTTATTAAGAGATTATGATATAATAAAGTGAAACTTAGTTGAACTTATCTAGAGATATAGTTAAAGTAAAAAGGTTAAAGTAAATAGTATAAAAAAGGTTAAAAGAGTAGGTATATGAGATGAATTGAGAGTCGGGCAAAGTGAAACTTAATATAGATAATGGGACATTCTTTTAAGTTGACAGTTAAGTTTAAAATCTCACAACTCATCTCCATATAAGGTCATATTTAGAAATTTAAGCTTAGTTATTTGTCTAGATATCAAATAGATATTGGTTATAGGAGGATTCACATGGAAGACATAAAGAAAAAAGTTGAAGAATTACGAGCAGAGATACATAAGCATGATTATTATTACTTTGTCTTAGATAAACCTAAGATTAGTGATATAGAGTATGATAAGTTGATGCAAGAGTTATCAAAACTAGAGGAAGAACATCCAGAATTGATTACTTCTGATTCGCCAACACAACGGGTAGGAGGAGAACCTATTGATGAATTTAGAAAGGTAGAGCATCAAGTCCCTCTGTTAAGTTTGGACAAGGTCTTTTCAGAAGAAGAGTTAAAGGAGTTTGAGCAGAGGATAAGAAAAGATCTAGAGGAAGAGATTCAATATGTAGCTGAATTGAAGATAGATGGCTTATCTGCTTCTTTGATTTATGAGAATGGTAGTTTAGCACAAGGAGCTACTAGAGGTAATGGTGTTATTGGTGAAGATGTAACCCATAATATTAAGACTATTAAGAGTATTCCTTTAAAATTAGATAGGGAGATTGATTTAGAAGTGAGAGGAGAGGTCTACTTTCCTAAAGATAAATTTATTCAATTAAATCAAAGAAGAAAGGAAGCTGAGCAAGAAGAATTTGCTAATCCTCGTAATGCAGCAGCAGGGACTTTACGCCAGCTTGATCCTCAAGTGGCAGCTAATCGCCCTTTAGATATCTTCATCTATGATAGTGCTTATCTAGAGGGAGAAGAGTTTAAATTACATAGTGAAAGGTTAAATTATCTCAAAGAATTAAACTTTAAGGTCAATCCTGAATGGAGAATATGTGCTAATATCGATGAGGTAATTGAGTACTGCCAGTATTGGACCCAAAAAAGGGATGAATTAAATTATGAGATTGATGGAATCGTAATTAAGGTAGATAATTTGGCTTTACGTAAACAGCTAGGCAGTACAGCTAAACACCCCCGTTGGGCGATTGCATATAAGTTTCCTGCTCAGCAAAAAGAGACCACAATCAAGGATATTGAGATCACAGTAGGTAGAACGGGATCATTGAATCCAACGGCTATCTTAGAGCCGATTTACTTAGATGGCTCAGTAGTTAGTCGGGCTACTTTACATAATCAAGATTATATTAATGAGAAGGATATTAGGATTGGTGACAAGGCAATTATAGAAAAGGGTGGAGACATAATCCCTAAGGTGGTTAAAGTCTTGCCAGAAAAGAGAACTGGTCAAGAAGAGAAATTTATTATTCCTAAAGAGTGTCCTGTCTGTGGAGCAGAAGCAGTCCGTTTAGAAGGAGAAGCTGTAATTAGCTGTACTGGTGGAGCTTGTCCTGCTCAACTTAAAGAAGAGATTATCCACTTTGTTCAAAGAAATGCTATGAATATTGAAGGAGTAGGACCTTCCTTGATAGAACAACTATTAGATAATGAATTAATAGGTGATGTAGGTGATTTATATTATCTACAGAAAGAAGATTTAATGAATTTAGAGAGAATGGGTGAAAAGTCCAGCCAGAATGTAATTGATGCATTAGAGAAGAGCAAAGATAACTCCTTAGCTCAATTATTATTTGGTTTAGGGATTCGCCATGTAGGTAGTAGAGTGGGACAAGTATTGGCTCAAAATTATCAGGATATTAATGCCATTGCTGAGGCTAGTGAAGAGCAGTTATCAGCAATCAATGAGATTGGTCCTAAGATTGCCCGAAGTATTGTTACTTACTTTGACCAAGAGCAGAATCTTAAGATAATCGATAAGTTAAGAGCAGCAGGGGTCAATCTAGAATCTCAAACTTCTAATGTGAAAAAAGTATTAGAAGGAAAGAAGATAGTTGTAACTGGTACTTTACAGGATTTTACCCGTAAAGAAGCCAAAGAAGCGATTACTAATTTAGGGGGCAGAGTCACAAGCTCTGTAAGTAAGAATACAGATTATGTAGTGGTAGGAGATAATCCTGGCTCTAAATATGATAAGGCTCAAGAATTAGGAGTTACTATTTTAAATGAAATAGAATTTAAAGAGTTAATAAGTGGATGATAGTAACCAGTAACGGTAACAGGTAACAAGTATTTAAGTTTTTGCTAGTCACTCGTCACTAGTTACTAGTCACTGTTAAAAATAAGGAGGATTTAATATGAGAAAAGCAATCATGGAAACTGAAAAAGGAACAATGAAGATTGAATTTTATGAGCAGGATGCACCAAATACAGTAAATAACTTCTGTAAATTAGCTGAGGAAGGGTTTTATGATGGCTTGACCTTCCATCGAGTAATCCCTAACTTTGTAATTCAAGGTGGATGCCCTAATGGAACTGGAACAGGAGGACCTGGATATACTATCGATTGTGAATTAGATGGAGATAACCAATATCATGACCGTGGAGTATTATCAATGGCCCATGCTGGAAGGAATACAGGGGGGTCTCAATTTTTTATCTGCCATAATCGAGAGAATACCCAGCACTTAGATAAAAATCATACCTGCTTTGGCAAGGTAGTAGAAGGTCTTGAAGTAATAGATAATATCAGACAAGGTGATGTAATTAATAAAGTAACTATTATTGAAGGTGAATAGTAAGGTATAAAAGTAAGTACTGTCTTTATAATATTGCAATATTATAGACAGTACTTTGTATTGATAAATCTATGAGATAATATCTCTATCAAATGATATTATTTATATAGAGGTTCAATTAGTATAGAATTTGTAACTATATAAAGAAGGGACTAAATTTCATGTTCGACACTATAATCAATTATATTTTAGATTTCCCAGTTTATGTTATGCTGCCTATTGTTATGTTTACTGTTAGTTTAATTATACAAATACCAATTAAGAAGGCAATGAAGCATGCATTGACTTTGGGTATAGGATTTATCGGTATCTTTATGACCCTTGATCATTTTGTGGCTAAGATTGCTCCTGTAATTGAGCAAGTGGTGGAGCAGACAGGAAGTGATTTGACTGTTTTAGATGTAGGTTGGCCTCCTTTAGCTGCAACAGCCTGGTCATTTAAGATTGCACCAATCTTGATGGTTATTTTTATTGTTATCAATATAATTATGTTATGGTTGAAATTAACCAATACCTTTAATATTGATATCTGGAATTTTTGGCATTTTCTCTTTACAGGACAATTGGTTTATACTATGTCACAAGATATGACACTTTCAATAATCTCTAGTATCACATCTATGGTTATAATTATAAAGTTAGCTGACTGGAGTGCTGAAGCTACTGAAGAATTTTCAGGCATTACGGGGATTTCCATTACCACTTTATCTGCTACAGCCTATTATCCAATTGCTTTAGCTACAGATAAATTAATTGAAAAAATCCCAAAAATCAATCGGATTAATGGTAACCCTGAGCATATACAAAAGAGATTAGGCTTTTTTGGTGAACCGATGTTTATTGGTCTACTATTAGGAATAGGGTTAGGGATAATTGCAGGTTATAATTTAAAAGAAGTAGCCGATTTAGCTATTAATATTGCAGCTGTTGTATTTATATTACCTAGAATGGCTGGAATTTTAGGAGAAGGTTTAATGCCTATATCAACAGGGGCTAAAAATTATTTACTCAATAAATTTCCTGGTATGGAGGATGCTCGCATTGGTATGGATTTGGCTGTTCTAATTGGCTATCCAGCGGTTATTGTAGCAGGGATTATTTTGATGCCAATTGCACTAATACTTGCAATCTTATTACCTGGGATAAAATTTATTCCCCTTGCTGACCTACCTAATATGATAGGTGCAGTAACTTTAATTGTTGTAGCAACTAGAGGAAATTTATTCAGAGCGGTTGTTGCATTCATTCCTATCATAATTGGTAAATTATATATTGCCTCTGCAATGTCAAGTACATATACTAATTTACTAGATAGAGCCGGGATCGTTATTAGTCAATATAAAGGCAATATAACCTCTTTTTTAGATGGTGGTAATCTATTTAGAATCTACTGGGTATACTTATTCCAAGGAAATATATGGGCGATAGGGATCTTACCTATAGTCTCTTTCTTAATTTATATAACTTGGAAAGAGTATAAGAAGAGAAATGATAATCTAGATAATACTTTTTCAAAACTTGAATATTAGATTTTTAATAATTTTCTATAATATTGAAGTGATTAGTACCTTGTGATATAATGAATAACTAGTTAAATAATCAGAAATAGTTAATAGTTAAAATTAATTTTAACTATTAACTATATACTATAAACTGTACAATATATATAATATAATGAAGGGATGTGAAAAAAGTGAAAATCAATAAGGAGACTGTTGAGAAGGTTGCCCATTTAGCAAGATTAGAGGTAAGTGAAGAGGAAAAGGATATGTTTGCTCATCAGTTAAGTGATATTTTAGATCATGCTGAGAAATTAAATGAGCTTGATACTGAGGATATAGCTCCAACAGCCCATGCTCTACCAATTAAGAATGTATTCAGAAAAGATGAGGTTAGAGATTCTCTTGATCGGGAAGCTGTATTAGCTAATGCACCTGAGAAGGATGAGGGTATGTTCAAAGTCCCACAAATTGTGGACTAATTAGTTGATGGCTAGTAGCTAATAACTAACAGCCAATAAACAAGGAGGGAAATAATATGGAACTTTACCAATTGACTGCTCATCAGTTGCATGAGAAGTTAGTGAATAAAGAGGTCACTGCTAGAGAGATTACAGAATCTATATATAATAGAATTGAAGCAGTTGAAGAAGATGTGAAAGCTTACATAACTTTAACGAAGGAAGATGCTTTAAAGCAAGCTGATAAGGTGGATGAAAAGATAGCTAATGGTGAAGAGATTGGACCATTAGCAGGGATTCCAATTGCAATTAAGGATAATATGTCAACTGAAGGTGTAAAGACTACTTGTGCTTCTAAAATATTACATAATTACAAACCACCTTATGACGCTACAGTAATTAAGAAGTTATCAGCTGAGGATTATATTATGGTAGGTAAGACCAATATGGACGAATTTGCTATGGGCTCTTCTAATGAGAACTCTGGATTCTATCCAACAGCAAATCCTTGGGATTTAACAAGGGTGCCAGGAGGTTCTAGTGGTGGTTCTGCTGCAGCAGTAGCTGCTGGAGAAGCTATTATCTCTTTAGGTTCAGATACAGGAGGATCTATTAGACAACCAGCTGCTTTCTGTGGAGTAGTAGGAATGAAGCCAACTTATGGTTTAGTATCCCGTTATGGATTGGTAGCCTTTGCTTCTTCTTTAGATCAAATCGGTCCATTTTCTAAAGATATAACTGATTGTGCTATCGCTTTAAATTACATAGCTGGTCATGATGAATTTGATTCTACTTCTGCAAATAGAGAGGTGCCAGATTATACAGCAAGTCTGAATAAAGATATCACAGGAATGAAGATAGGTGTGCCAAGTGAATACTTTGGTGATGGAATCGATCAAGAGGTTAAAGATGCTGTTTGGACTGCAATCAAGAAGTTAGAAGAGTTGGGTGCAGAGTATGAAGAGGTATCATTACCCCATACTGAATATGCACTATCTGCATATTATCTAATTGCTCCAGCAGAGGCTAGTTCTAACTTAGCTCGTTATGATGGAGTTCGTTATGGTTTAAGAAGTGAAGAGGTAAAAGGTTTAGTTGATATGTATAAGAAGACTCGTCAAGAAGGATTTGGTGATGAGGTTAAGCGTAGAATTATGTTAGGAACTTATGCTTTAAGTTCTGGTTACTATGATGCTTACTATAAGAAGGCTCAAAAGGTAAGAACCTTGGTTAAACAAGATTTTGATAGAGCCTTTGAGAAGTATGATGTCTTAATTTCACCAACAACTCCAACTACATCTTTTAAAGCAGGGGCTAAAAAGGATCCATTAGAGATGTATTTATCAGATATCTGTACTATTCCAATTAACTTAGCAGGTATTCCTGCATTATCTATGCCTTGTGGATTAGACAGTAATGGATTACCGATTGGATTACAGATTATGGGTAATCACTTTGGAGAAGAGAAGATTTTACAGATTGCTCATGCCTTTGAACAAGCAACTGATTTCCATAAAAAGAGAGCTAGTTTATAATTAGCAATTAGTGTCAGTAGTCGGTGCCAGTAAAAGATAATTAATTAATAGAACTTTATATAAGAATATAACTTGCGCTGTCACTAATAACTCACACTTAATATAGCGGAGGTGTAATAAATGTTAGACGGATATGAGATGACCGTTGGATTAGAGATCCACGTTCAATTAGATACAGATACAAAAATTTTCTGTGGTTGCAAGAACGAATTTGGAGCAGAACCAAATAACCACACTTGTCCAATCTGTTTAGGTTTACCAGGAACATTACCAGTTTTAAATGAAAAAGCAGTAGAGTACATAGTTAAAGCAGGGCTTGCTTTAAATTGTGAAATCAATACTTTTAGTAAATTTGATCGTAAGAATTACTTCTATGCTGATTTGCCAAAGGCTTATCAGATTTCTCAATTTGACTTACCTTTCTGTGAAGATGGACATGTTATGATTCAACTTGAAGATGGAGCAGATATGAAGATAGGTATTACTCGAATCCATTTAGAGGAGGATGCTGGTAAATTAAATCATGCAGGTGAGGGTATAGCAAGCTCTGACTCTAGTCTAGTTGATTATAACCGAGTTGGGACTCCATTAATTGAGATTGTAAGTGAACCAGATATTCACTCTCCAGAACAAGCTATTGCATACTTAAAGAAGATTAAGAGTATCTTAGAGTATATTGGAGTTTCCGATTGTGATATGTCTCAAGGGTCAATGAGAGCAGATGTTAATATCTCTGTTGCTCCTAAAGGTTCAGATAAATTAGGAACTAGAACAGAGTTGAAGAATATGAACTCTTTTAAAGCTATTGAGAAGGCTTTAAAGTATGAGCCAAAGCGTCAGATTAAGGTTTTAGAATCTGGTGGAGAGATTATTCAAGGTACTTTGACTTGGGATGATGAGGCAGGAAAGACTATTCCAATGAGAAGTAAAGAAGAGGCTCATGATTATCGTTACTTCCCTGAGCCAGATTTAGTACCTGTTATTCTAGACCAGGAATGGATAGAGGGGATTAGAGAGACCCTTCCGGAATTACCAGATGCTCGTCAGAAGAGATATGTAGAAGAGTTAGGGATTCCAGAGTATGATGCAATGGTTATTACTGCTGATAGAGAGATGGCTGACTTTTTTGAAGCAGTTGTTGAAGAGCATAATGATGCTAAAGCTATCAGTAACTGGATAATGGGAGACTTCTCAAGACTTTTAAATGAAGAGTCAATTACTATCGCAGAGGTTAAATTCAAGCCAGCAGATTTAGCTAAAATGCTAAAATTAATGGATGAAGGAACAATTTCAAGTAAGATTGCTAAGACTGTTTTTGAAGAGATGTTTGCTACAGGGAAAGATCCAGATACTATTGTAGAAGAGAAGGGTCTAAAACAGATTAGTGATACAAGTGAATTAGAAAAGATTATTGATCAAGTTATTGCTGATAATCAAAGTGCATTAGAAGATTACCGTGGAGGTAATAAGAATGTATTTGGTTTCTTCATTGGTCAGACGATGAAAGCTACTCGTGGAAAAGCAAATCCAGGAATGGTTAATAAGATTTTAAGAGAGAAATTAGAGGGATAAAATAAAAGGTTGTCACCAGTACTGGTGACAACCTTTTATTTTATATTATTAATAATTTTTATTAGCCTTTACTTGTTATTAAAATAGACTCTAGTCTACTTATCTATATGTCTTATATCTAAACCTTTATATAACTGCTTTGGTCTAAATATAGCATTCTTAGATTCTATATTCTCTAGCCAATGAGCAGCCCAACCCATAATTCTTCCTAAAGCAAATATAGTTGTAAAGTAATTTGGTTCAATGTTCATCGCCTTAAGAATCAAGCCTGACCAGAAATCTACATTTGGGTAGATACCTTTATTACCGAAACGTTTTAGAGCAACTTCTTCAACACCTTGAGCTATATTATATAAGTTATCTAAATGTTTGTCTATTTTAAAAGGATTATCTTCATTGAATATTTTAGGCAATAATTCCTTTTTAAAGTAGACTCCGCGAGGGTCATAGGTCTTATAAACTCGATGACCTAGCCCCATTATCTTCTCTCCTTCAGATATTTTACTTTCAATATAAGCTTCTATGTTCTCAGGTGATTTAATCTCTTCCAACATGCTAATTACCTTCTCATTAGCCCCACCATGAAGTGGTCCTGATAGTGAATTGATAGCTGAAGAGATAGAAGCAAAGATACTTGCATGAGAAGACCCCACAGCTCTAACTGAGAAGGTACTATTATTTATAGTATGGTCAGCATGTAAAATCAATAACTGTTCAAATATGTTTACTAAATCCTGATTTTTAGCTGATTGTTCATCAAGGCAGTATAAAGCATAGTGAGCAAAAGAATCAAACTCTTTACCTTGAGCAAAGTCAGGATCTTTGGTTCTGTATATTCCAATCAACGTAGGTAGCTTTGCTATTAAGCGGATAGCTCTTTGTATATTCTCTTCTTGATTTTTAATATTAAAAGAGGTAGAATCACTACCTTGTAGCAATAGTACACTGATACTTAACATATACATAGGATGCAGATTTCTATCCATATGTGCAATTGAATTAGCTATATTAATATCCACATCCTTATATTTAAGAAGTTCTTTTCTTAACTCAGTTCTTTCATCTTCAGTTGGTAAATCTTCTTTGAGTAAGAGATAGCAGACATCTTCATAGGAGCAATGCTTTGCTAATTCTTCTACTGGATATCCTCTAAAGGTAAGTATTCCTTTCTCTCCATCAATATTACTAATTTTGGATTCAACTATCGGTATTCCTTTAAGACCTGGAAAGTAACCCTTATCAAGTAAAGTAACCATTATCTCTGAGTATTCTTTTTTCATTCTCTCTTCTGTGATATTGCAAAAGCATAGACATTCATTTATTCTTTCTAACATAATAACAACTCCTTTACTACTCGACTTCGTTTTTTCATTGGATTTCCTATATTTAAGCCACTATCTATAAAATAAGTCATGATTGTATAAAATCTTAATATATATTTAATTTTAATTATAAATATACTTTATAAAGAATAAATACAAATTGATTGGTAGTGTTATTATACTATCATATTTTTAACTTTTTGACAACTAGATGTGAATTAACCAATTTTATAGTTAGAGATATATTATATTAGGAGTTGTAGGAAGATAAGTGTTAATTATCTGTCTAATTAACGTCTAATTGACAAATAGTTCATTAATAGATATAATAATGATAATATTATTTGTGTTATTTTAATAGCCTTTTATAATAGAGTTTATGTATATTTATACAATAAATTAATAAAAGTAGTGAGGAGTGAGAATTAATGTATGATGTAACTTTGATACCTGGTGACGGAATTGGACCAGAGATTACTAAATCAATTCGTGAAATTATAGAAGCAACAGGAGTTAAGATTAATTGGGAGATAGTTAATGCTGGAGAAGGGGTAATGGATCAGTATGGAACTCCTTTACCTGAAGAGGTATTAGAATCAATTAAGAAGAATAAAGTGGCTTTAAAAGGGCCTATTACTACTCCTGTAGGTAGTGGATTTAGAAGTGTAAATGTTGCTATCAGACAGAAGCTAGATTTATATGTTAATCTAAGACCAGCTAAGACTATGAAAGGTGCTCCGACTAAGTTTGAAAATCTAGATGTTGTTATCTTTAGAGAGAATACTGAAGGGTTATATGCAGGAATTGAGCATATGGTCGGTGAGGATGCTGCTGAGAGTATTAAGATTATTACTCGTAAGGCTTCAGAACGAATTGTTAGAGCAGCCTTTGAATATGCTAAGGAGAATAATCGTAAGAAGGTAACTGCTGTACATAAGGCAAATATCTTAAAGTTAAGTGATGGATTATTTAAAGCTGTTGCAGAAGAGATAGCAAAGGATTATCCTGAAATTGAATTTGACAATAAGATTGTTGATAATATGTGTATGCAATTAGTACAATATCCTGAAAATTATGATGTATTGGTATTGCCTAATCTTTATGGTGATATTGTTTCAGATCTTTGTGCTGGATTAATTGGAGGTTTAGGTTTGACTCCAGGTGCTAACTTAAATGATGAGCTTGCTGTCTTTGAGGCTGTCCATGGTTCAGCTCCAGATATAGCAGGGCAGAATAAGGCTAATCCTATTGCTCTATTATTATCTGCTTGTATGATGTTAAATCATTTAGGAGAGAAACAGGCAGCAGTGGCAATTGAAGATGCAGTAGCAGAGATATTGGCTGAAGGAAAGGTACTAACTGGAGATTTAGGTGGTACTGCTAGTACTACAGATATAACTGCTGAGATTATAAATAAGGTTAAAAAGAATTTAGAGAAGAGTGTTTAAATAATAAAGACCTCTGTATATACAGAGGTCTTTATTATTTAATTTAGCTAGCAGTAACAGTCTATACTGCTAATCTTTAACCTTGTTTTTGGAAGGTCTTTAATATCAAAGTAAGAAATTTTAGTTGGAGAGTGAATATCTACGAGAGATATTAAGTAAGTAATCTTGGGATAAGGTCATATTATGAACAATTAGATTCGATAACAATTCTAGTTTATTAGAATTATCTCCTTCCAAATTAGTAAGTAGATTTTCAGCTACTTGCTTGATAGAATTCATCTTTCTTTTTTCTTTGCTATTCTCATAAAGATTAACTAAATCTTTTGTCTCTTTATATAACCTGTTTAAGTATTTATCTTTATCTTTTTCTAAATTATATTGGTCTATATAAGTCTCTATAAGGTAAGTAGCAAAATTATGAGTTACATTTTCTATAGCTGTTGAACTTATATTTATATCATTATTACGTGTGGCTAGTAGATAGCTAAAGAAATAACTACAGTTTAAGATAAAATCGAAATCAGATTCTTTACTATTGATTAAATTTAGAGAGCTTAACTTCTTATCTGTTTCTTCTCTAATGAGTTGGTTTAACTCATCTGCTACCTGTGAACTCTTAATTACATTAGATTTAAATAATTTTTTAAAGAATGTGTTCATATTTCCCCCCCTAATCTTCTATAATAGAAGTATTTTTTATAAAAAATATAGGGTGGGTTCACCATTAGCTCCATATAATCTAGGTGACCAGGTACAGATTATATTTCATTGCTCCTTTTATTATGATTTGTTTTTTTATGAATATTTATATTATTATAACAGTAAAAGAATTACAAATCAATAGATAAATTACAACATTACCCACCCTTTAATTACATTAATTCACAAGAGGTTAAATAAAACTTAAAATATTATTTATTTTTAATACTTTTTAATAGTTTTAATTGTTCTATTCTGGCAGTTAATTTAAACTTTTCTTTAGTGTCTTTACTCTTCTTTCTCTTCCAAATTAATTCTTGAATTAGCTTCTCAATGTTATCTAGAGTCTCTTCTCTGAGCATTTTCTCACTCCTTTAAGAAGGTAAGTTCTTTTTTATATAGAAAATAGAATCATAGCTAAAGACTTAGCCAATGCTATTAACATGAATAATTTATAGGATTTTATAACTATAAATTTGCTTTATGTGATAATATATATGCTTAATAATGAGAAAATATAATAATAATTTTATTAAGGAGCGAGATTAATGGCTAAAAGACCAGTAAATATTGGAGATGTAGTAACTATTGAATTAGAGAGCTTAGCCCATGGAGGAGATGTAGTAGGAAGAATTGATGGTTTTGCTATCTTTGTTCCTAAGGGTATCCCTGGGGAGAGAGTAAGAGTAAAGATAATTCAAGTTAAGAAGAGTTATGGAAGAGGTGAGATATTAGAGGTTCTTGATGAATCAGAGCATAGAATTATTCCATTATGTTCCTTTAGTACAGAATGTGGAGGGTGTCAGGTTCAACATATAAATTATCAGGCTCAATTGGAGCATAAAAGGGAGATTGTCAGGGATAATATTGAGAGAATTGGGAAATTAAAAGATATTAAAATCAATCCTGTCAAAGGAATGGAGAATCCCCTCTTTTATCGAAATAAAGCTCAGTTTCCTTTGGGATTAGACAAGGATAATAATGTGATCACAGGGTTTTATGCACCTGGAAGCCATGATATTATTGATATTAATGATTGTGGGATTCAGCATCCTTTAATTAATAGAATATCTAGAGAAACCATAAAATTACTTGAAGAGTATGGTACAAGTATTTATGATGAGAAAGTTCATAAGGGATTGATGCGACATCTAGTAGTTAGGGTAGGAGTCTGTACCAATCAAGCTATGTTAATCTTTGTTACTAAAGATAACAAGTTCCCTGAAGGAAGAGAGATAGCTGATAGATTGATGGCTGATATTCCTGAGTTAGTTAGTGTACAGCATAATATCAACTCTAAAAAGACTAATGTAGTCTTAGGTAAATTAACCAAAACTTTAGCAGGAGAGGATCATATCTTCGATTACATAGGAAAGGTTAAGTATAAGATATCGCCACTATCCTTCTTCCAAGTCAATACCTTACAAGCCAAGGTATTATATGACCAAGCTGTAGAGTATGCAGGATTAACTGGTCAGGAGAAGGTAATTGATGCTTACTGTGGATTGGGCTCAATTACCCTTTATGTTGCAGATCAAGCTAAAGAGGTTTATGGGATAGAGGTTGTAGAAGAAGCGATTGAAGCTGCTAAAGAGAATGCTCAGTTGAATGGAATAGAGAATTGTCATTTCCAAGCAGGTAAGGTAAGAGAGGTCTTACCAGAACTTAAGAAGATCTTTATCCCTGAGGTAATTATAGTAGATCCACCACGTAAAGGGTGTCATGAAGATGTTCTCAAGAGCTTTGTAGAGATAGAGCCTGAGAGAATAGTTTATGTCTCCTGTAATCCAAGTAGTTTAGCAAGGGATTTGAAGTATCTAGATGAACACGGCTATAAGACTATAGAGGTTCAACCTGTAGATATGTTTCCACAGACCTATCATATCGAGAGTGTAGCGTTGATAAAAAGAGTTGATAGTTGATGGTGTACAGTTATAAAGTAAAATTTAATTTATATAGCGGTTTTATTTTAAATTGAGAATTTAGAATCGAGAATTAAAGGTTTTAGACCGAAAAAATTCCTGTTTGAACGAAGCAAAAGGTGAGCTAAAATTTAAATTTTTAATAAAATTTTAATTAAAGAATCTAATTAATACTAATAATAAATAATTTAGTTGCGAAGTGAGTTGAATTTTTTCTAGACCTTTTGGTTACTTTTGTGGCAATGACAAAAGTAACACGAGAAAAAAGCTGATAAGCTTTCTCGTAATAATTTTTTAATTAACTTAGTTAAAGGTTAGTTCACTTTTAAAAGTTTCTATACCATTATATATAAATATAGTTATCATATATAAGATGAGAGGAGAAATAACTATGGCTAAAGTCAAAAAAAGAGCAGTATTAGAGGTCACAATAGAGGATACTGTCTTTCCTAATACAGGTGTTGCTTATGTAGATGGGCATGAGATTAGAGTCAAGAATGCTCTACCAGGGCAGAAGGTTAAGACCTTTCTTGCTAGAAAGAGAAGTAACCATTACAAAGGGAAGCTATTAGAAGTACTAGAGAGCTCCCCTTTAGAGATAGAAGCAAAGTGCCCTCATTACGGAGAGTGTGGAGGATGTAGTCAGCAGAGTATCGAGTATAAATTACAGATTGATAATAAGGAAAAGCAAGTTAAGAAGTTACTTGATGAAAATGGAATAGAGGATTATAAATTTCTAGGAATTGAGCCTAGTCCTAGTATCTTTGAATATAGAAATAAGATGGAGTTCAGTTTTGGAGATTTAGAACGGGATGGACAACTTCAATTAGGAATGCATCCTAGAGCAAGGCGCTTTGATATTATTAGTGTAGGTGGTTGTAAGCTAGTAGATGATGATTTCACCTTAGTTTTAACAACGGTTTTAGATTACTTTAGAGAAAAAGGATTTAAGAAATATCATATTCAAAGTAGAGAAGGGTATCTACGCCACTTGGTAGTAAGAAAAGGTTTGAATACAGGTGAGATTTTAATTAACCTTGTGACAACATCCCAAATAAATCATGATCCTATTGAATTAAGTGAAAAGCTGCAAAAGCTAGATTATAAGGGAGAACTAGTTGGATTTTTGCAAACTATTAATGATGACTTCTCTGATGCTGTTAAATGTGAAGAATTAATTGTTCATTATGGTAGAGATCATTATTATGAAGAGTTACTAGGATTAAGATTTAAAGTTAAGCCCTTTTCCTTCTTTCAGCCAAATACCTTTGGAGCAGAGAAACTATATTCTGTAGTCAAAGAATTTTTAGGTGATGCTGATAATAAGCTAGTCTATGATTTATACTGTGGAACAGGAACTATTGGGCAGATTGTAGCATCTAAAGCGAAAGAGGTAGTGGGAATTGAGATAGTAGAAGAAGCTGTGGAGATGGCTAAAGAGAATGCTCAGTTGAATGGACTGGATAATTGCCGCTTTATTGCAGGAGATGTATTAGAGAAAATCGATGAGTTAGAAGAGAAACCTGATTTAATCATTATTGACCCACCTCGTGCAGGTATTCATCCTAAAGCTTTACCGAAGATAATTAATTTTGGATGTGAAGAGATGGTCTATGTATCCTGTAATCCTAAGACTTTGGCACCAAACTTAAAGGAATTTCAAGATGCAGGATATAAGATAGAAGAGGTTAAATGTGTGGATATGTTCCCACATACTGGGCATGTAGAGACAGTAGCAAGACTAGTCAAAGGATAATAAATGACTTTTTTAAATTTATTTCTAAATTTTCTTTGACGATATTAATATAATATGCTATAATTAAGTCATTAAGGCCTAACAAGGCGATAAATAGGAGGAATTATTTTTTATGAACAAAGGTACAGTAAAATGGTTTAATGCAGAAAAAGGTTATGGATTTATTGAACAAGAAGGTGGAAATGATGTATTCGTACATTTCTCAGCTATCGAAGGTGACGGATTCAAATCTCTAGACGAAGGTCAGGCTGTTGAGTTTGATATCGTTGAAGGAGATAGAGGTCCTCAAGCAGCAAATGTAATTAAGTTATAATTGGATATTATGCGTAAGCAGTAATATATAGATTATTACTTAGGTAAAAAAGGAGTCTTCCAAGTTATTTGGGAGGCTCTTTTTTATTAGATATATGAAACTGGTATAGGGTTAATATTTTAAGATTTACTGTCCATAGTTTAATTTCTATAGGGATTAATTGAAAAATCAAGTTTATCGGCAGGAATAATAGAAATAATATAGAAGAATAATGAACTACAAAAATTATTCTTTAAAGAATAATTTTTATTTATTAGAAAATATATCATGGATTTACTTGATTGAATTTACTAATAATGCTTATAAAACAAGGAGGATATTAATGGCAAATATAAAGTATGAAATTCTTGAAAAGATAGGAAAAATTTCAGAATCACCTAAGGGTTGGACCAAGGAATTAAACCTTATTAGTTGGAATGGTAGAGCAGCAAAATATGATTTAAGAGACTGGGCTCCTGACCATGAGAAGATGGGGAAAGGTATTACCTTAACTAAAGAAGAATTAAAAAGATTAAGAGATACTCTTAATGGTATGAATTTAGGCTAATATAAGATATTTATATTATCATAACTAAAAGGAGCTAATGGATATGACTAAAGAAGAAATCTATCAAAATATAATCTTACAAGTAAAAGGGTTGACCTCAGCTGAGAGTGATCTAATGGCTAACTTAGCCAATGTTTCAGCAGTACTATATAATAATTTAGAAGAAGTTAATTGGGCAGGCTTCTATTTATGGAAAGAAGATCAGCTAGTGTTAGGACCCTTCCAAGGGAAATCTGCTTGTGTTAGAATAGCTAAAGGTAAAGGGGTATGTGGTACTTCTGTTGAAAAGAAGGAGACTTTAGTTGTCAAAGATGTTCATGATTTTTCTGGACATATTGCCTGTGATGCAGCTTCCAGTTCAGAGATTGTAGTACCAATTATTATTGACAATCAAATAAAAGGCGTATTGGATATAGATAGTCCAATTAAAGCAAGGTTTGATGAAGTGGACCAGAAGTATCTAGAAGAAGTGGTTTCAATCTTAATAAAAGAGACTGAGTGGAGATATTCAATTTAGTTTAGTGCTACTAATTATCCACTATAACCTAATAGCAAGAAAATAATTATCAAAAAATTCTTTATTACAGAATTAAATCTCTATAATTTGATATACTATAACTGGGAATACGGTTAGCTTCACAATCACCCACATAATACGCGTATTATATAAACTTTTAGCTAAATTACTTAGTAAATTGAAATTGATAGTAGCCGTATATATAACTCTATATAAAAAGTTTAACATCATAGTTACTTATTAAAATTATTAGAATATATGAAGCTAACGGGTAATAATGACTAAATAATTTTGCCAATATTTCCTTGTTATGTTATAATGAAATCAACTAATAGTTAAGAAATAGGAGGAGTTAAGTTTTATGGAAAGAGGAACAGTTAAATGGTTTGATGGAGCAAAAGGTTATGGATTTATTGAAAGAGAAGCTGGAGATGATGTGTTTGTACATTTTTCATCTATCCAAGATGAAGGATTCAAGACTTTAGAAGAAGGACAAGAAGTAGAGTTTGAAATTACTGAGGGAGATAGAGGTCCTCAAGCTGCTAATGTAGTTAAGCTATAATTATGTGTTAGCTATAATTAGTAATATATAGATATTATTTAAAGAAAAGAGCAGCCTGTAATTATAATTACAGGCTGCTCTTTCTAATTTTAGAGTAAAACTTATAATATTTTTAACTACTAATCATATTATCCGACTATACTTCAATTTAAAGTTAATTCTTAGATGAGGTTTACATTTCTTAGATTGAAATAAAAAGTTGGAACATTTTAATATCCTCCAAATATAATGTAACATATAATATAACCCTATAAGTTTACAAGTCTATATAAGGAGGGGATAACATGAAAGTTAAGTGTAGGTATTGTGGAGAGGTAAATAGTTCCTTCCAAGAATACTGCCAGAAGTGTAGTGGGAAATTATTTGAAAACTTCAAAGGTAGAAGTATTATTGAATTTATCTCTATACATTCAGGAATCATCCGATTTTTACCATGGATATAGGATTTACTTTTTCAAAAAATAAGAAAGTAAATTACTAGTTTAAAGATAAATTTATTGTGAATAGGCAAACTGAATTATTTAATGATCTACTATTAAAATTATAGAAAAGATTCTTTTAAGTTGAAGATTAATATTAATTAGAAGAGTTGCTTTAGCAACTCTTCTATACTTTATGTTAGATAACAGTGATGAAGTAATTAATAACAAATGATGAGTAAAGTCTGAGATTATAAATTTTGTTTTAGAGTTGAAAATTTATAGGATATATTAATTTTTTATAATCAATAAATTTTTTTTGGTAAAAATTAATAAAATATTTATAATAATTAAATAGTAATATAAATAAAAAATGATAATTATTATAGTATATAAGCTTAATTTTATGATCTTTTGAGATTAATATATGTCTAAATTTGTATGAAAAATTCTACTCGAGTACTATAAACATTTTATTTTTGGCTATGCTATAGTTGTTTTTAAACACGTAAATAAACTACTATATTATTGTGGTTGATTATTTATGAAGAGATGAGAAGCCTATAAGGAACAGATCATTTATAAACTGATATAATCATTACTACAGTGGAAAATTAAAATTTAAAAGGGATTTACTTATTGAATATAGAAATAATAAAAAAATTATAGTTAAGAGGTGATAGAATGTTAACTAAAAAAGTTACTATTCAAAATAAGACTGGATTACATGCAAGACCTGCTTCACTATTAATAGATGCAGCTAATAAATTTGATTGTAGCCTTCAAATTATTCATGAAAATAGAGAAGCTAATTTAAAAAGTATAATAAGTGTTATGTCTTTGGCTATTGGTTATGGAGAAAAGATTATTATTAGAGCTGATGGTAAGGATGAACAAACAGCTTTAGATAAGATTATTGAAGTTATTAATAACAAATTTGGTGAAGAATAAATTAAAGTAGATTTTAGTATGAATGATTTAGCTATTATTTGTTATTACTAATACTAGATTAGGTTATAATTATAAATTTATAATAAATTTAAAGTTGAAAATGAATTGTTGATTCAAATATGTTATAATAAATAGAAGCTCTTTAGGCAATACCTTGGGATTATACTTTATAATGTTGTAGTTGGTATATCTTATTAACTAGTGATTAAATGGGTAGCACAAAAAAGAGGTGTTAGCTATAAAACTAGAATAATTGAGGAAATGGTGGGATAATATGAAGCCGATTCCAATTGATAAGTTAGAAGAAGGAATGAAACTAGCAAAGACAATTTACAATGAATCAGGACAATTATTACTTGGTGCAGGTATGGCTTTAAAAGATAATTATATTGAGCGACTAAAAAAGATGAATATACCTGAAATTTATATTATGGATGATAATTTTCCAGATGTAAAGGCCCCAGAACCTATCTCTGATAAAACAAGATTAGAAGCAATCAGAGTTGTAAAGAATACTATGGAATCTATTAAATCTGGCTCAGAAATTGACCTTGCTAAGGTTAATCAGGCAGTAGATAGTATTTTAGATGAGATTCTTCTACAAAATCATGTAGTTATACACTTAAATGATATTAGAACTTACGATAGTTATACTTTTCAGCACTCTGTTGGTGTAACAATACTGTCAATTTTAATGTCATTACATTTTAACTATACAAGAGAAGATGTTAAGAAAATAGCAATAGGGGCATTTTTACATGATGTAGGTAAGATTAAAGTAGATAAAGATATAATTATGAAACCAGGTAAGCTAACAGAAGAAGAATATGAGGAGGTTAAGAAGCATTCAACCTATGGCTATCATATTATTAGAGAAGTAGCAGGGATAAGTATTCTTTCTGCACATATTGCTTATCAACATCATGAATATGTTGATGGATCTGGCTATCCAAGAGGTCTTAAAGGTGAAGAGATTAGCAAATGGGCTCAGATAGTTACAGTAGCTGATATTTATGATGCTTTAACTAGTGATAGAGTTTATAAGCGTAAATTAATGCCCCATGAGGCTTTAAAGATTATCAATGAATTAAAGGGGGTTAAATTAAATCCTGAATGTGTAGATGCTTTACTTAAGCATGTAGCTATTTTCCCAGTAGGAGCAATGGTAGAATTGAGTAATAATCAAGTTGGCATAGTAGTAGATGTTAACAAAGAGGATTTGAGCCGACCTATTGTTAGAATCATTAAAGATGAGCATGGTAATAAGATAGAAGATATTAAAGAGGTTGATCTGATACATAATGATAACTTTAAGATAAGTAGGGTAATCTATAATTAAGGAGGACTCATAGTGAGAATAAAAAATGTACTAATTATACAATTGTTAGTATTCTGCTTTATGGCTGTTTTTAATAGTGGTAGTGCTAATGCTATGTCACAGGCTGAAATAGGTAAAGGAGATTCTTCTTTAGCCTATGGAATTCAAGTTTTAGATGGAGAGATTAGAGCTTTAAATCTAGAAACAGAATTTGGATTATCTTCAAACTTTGGAATTGAGGGAATATATACTTATATTGGTGAGTCTGATGATCAAAGTATTGATGATGAGAAAGATAACAAATTAGATATTAATGCTAAACTTAATATTGTAAATGAGCTTGATTATGATGTAACTGCTGTTGTAGGTTATCACACTGATTTTGAGGAAGGTTATCCGCGAATTGGTGTTTTATATTCTAAAAAAGAGAATAAACTTTTAGATTTAAATTTAGGAATAGATGTCTTATTAAAGAAAGATAGTAATTATTTAGGATATATGCTAGGCTTTGATTATAGATTAACTGAAAATATATACTTAGAGGTTGGACATAGAAAGTTTTCAGGACAAGAGGATACTGAAGGTTTAAATATTGGAACTAGATATTATTTTTAAGGAAGAGGGGTTTATTTAGATGGATTTAAGTGATGTAGCGGTTTTTATGGATAGAGATGGAACAGTAAGTAAAGAGATTGGTTATGTAAATCATCCTAATAGATATGAATTGCTTCCAAGAAGTGGACTAGCAATCAAGAAATTAAATCAATCTGGAATTAAAGCAATCTTAGCAACTAATCAAGCAGGTGTTGCTAGAGGTTATTTTAAAGAAGAGATGATTGGACAAGTTCATAATAGATTAGAAGAGTTATTAAAATCTGAAGGGGCTTATTTAGATGCAATCTATTATTGCCATCATCATCCTCGGGTAGGAGAAGGTAAGTTTAAGAAAGAATGTAACTGTCGCAAACCAGAACCTGGAATGTTATTACAGGGGAAAGAAGAGTTTGGCGTAGATTTAAAAAAATCCTATATGATTGGTGATAAGATAAGTGATGTTGAGGTAGCTCATCGAGTAGGAGCTAAAGGTATTTTAGTTTTGACTGGCTATGGAATGGGAGATTACCAAAATGCACAAGATAATTGGAAGGTAGAGCCTGACTATATAGCTGAAGACTTATTTGATGCAGTTGAATGGATACTAATGGATATTGAAGCGAGGGAAGATTAATGGTTAAATTGCTTGATTATTTAACTTCTTTTGATAAACGGAGGATTTTGGTGCTTGGAGACATGATTGCAGATGAATTTATTATTGGACAACCAGAACGTTTATCTCGTGAAGCTCCTGTTTTAATATTAAGGCATACTGATCATAAGATATTACCTGGTGGAGGGACCAATGCTGCTAATAATGTGGCTGCTTTAGATGGACAGGTCTATTTAGCAGGAGTAATTGGAAATGATATAGTAGGAGAAAAGTTAGTAGATAACTTAAAAGCAGATGGAATGATAACTGATGGTCTGATTGTAGATAGTTCTCGCCCCACTTCAGTTAAGACTCGAATTTTAGCTGGTGGTGGTCAGACTGTAAAGCAACAGATGGTAAGGGTAGATAAATTAGAGACCCATGATATCTCCAAAGAAATTGAAGATGAATTAATTAATTATGTAGAAGAGGTTATTGTTGAAGTTGATGCTTTAATCTTATCGGATTATGGTAATGGTGTCTTTACTGACAGGATAAAAGAAGAGGTAATCTCTATTGCTAATAAACATAATAAGATTATAGCTGTTGATTCTAGGTATGAATTGATGACCTTCAAAGGTATTACTATTGCCACACCTAATAAAGAGGAGACAGAAAAAGCAGTGGGGTTTAAATTAAAATCAGCTAATGATATTGAAAAGGCTGGATGGAAGTTAAAAGAGGATTTAAACTCTAAAGCAATGTTAGTAACTTTAGGTGGAGAAGGTATGCAAGTCTTTACTGACACTGGAACAACCCATATTCCGGCTTCAAATTATACGGAAGTTTTTGATGTGACAGGTGCTGGTGATACAGTAATAGCTACTCTAACTTTAGCTTTAGCAAGTGGTGCAGAAATGGTAGAAGCTATGAAATTATCCAATTATGCTGCTGGGATTGTAGTTAAGAAGTCCGGTGTTGCTACAACAAGTCGGGAAGAATTAGCAGAGGTTATTGGTGATGCTCAATGAGTATTATAGAGAAGATTCAACCAAGAGATCAGTTAAAGATTATTTTAAAAGAGAAGAAAACAGAAGGCAAGAAGATTGTCTTTACCAATGGGTGCTTTGATATTCTTCATGTAGGGCATACCCGTTATCTAGCAGAAGCTAAAGCCAGGGGGGATTTATTGGTAATTGCTCTAAATAGTGATTCATCAGTTAAGTTACTTAAGGGGGATAAGAGACCGATAATTCCTGAAATAGAAAGAGCAGAAATGTTAGCAAATCTTGAAGTGGTTGATTATGTAACTATCTTCTCAGAAAAGACAGCTAACGAAACTATTGCTATCTTAAAACCTGATATCTACATTAAAGGTGGAGATTATCAGATAGAAGAGTTGCCAGAAGCTGAAGTAGTAGCAAGTTATGGAGGAAAGATTGATTTGGTATCAGAGATAAAAGGTGCATCTACAACTAACATTATAGGAGAGATACTAAAGAGATATTAAGGGAGATTAGATCTCTCTTTTTTATTTTTTGGATGAATTAAGCATATAATGGAATTACATATTATTAATTGTTAATTGGATATCAAGCAAGGCTATTCTTTTGCAAAAAATAATGAAAATCATTATCAATTAAAATCGAGTAACCCTATCTAAACCTAGTTATTACTTAATTCCTTATACTTTGTTAAACTAATATCAATTTTGACATTATATTGAGGTACACTGTATAATTAGATTCGTAAGTTAGAAATGTGATATAATTCACATTTCTGGGTTTGATTATTATTATCATTAAGTTTTAAAATAATTATAACTTATATGAGTTATAATTGCTGTAATATATATCACATTATCAATTTGTAAATTATACTAAAGGAGGTAGCGAAATACAATGGGTCAATGCCAATGTGGAAATTCTACAGAGAGTAAAGAGAAGTATTTAGCTCCATTAAAAACTATCTTAGAAGGATATGAAGGAAAGCAAAAGGATTTAATTCCTGTATTACAAAAAGCTCAAGATGAATATGGTTACTTACCAGAAGAGGTTATTAAGGAAATTGCTAATAGATTAAATCTTTCCTTAAGCCAAGTTTATGGTGTTGTAACTTTTTATTCTCAATTTCATTTAGAGCCACGCGGTGAAAATATTATCCGTGTATGTATGGGGACTGCTTGCCATGTACGTGGTGGTGGTCAAGTGTTAAACAAGATAAAAGAGGAATTAGGTGTAGATGATGGAGAGACTACTGAAGATCTTAAGTTTACTTTGGAATCAGTAGCTTGTATCGGTGCTTGTGGTTTAGCTCCAGTAATTATGATTAATGATGATACTCATGGTCGTTTAACACCTGATAAGATTCCAGCTATTTTAGAGAAATATAAAGCTTAAGATTATGAGAGAATTATCTTTGCATATTTTAGATATTATCCAGAATTCTATTAAAGCAAAAGCAGAGTTGATTCAATTATTAATCGATGAAGATATAAAAAATGATAAGTTATTAATTAAAATTATTGATGATGGCTGTGGAATGAGTGAAGAGTTACAAAAAAGAGTTTTAGATCCTTTTGTAACTTCTCGAACCACTAGAAAAGTTGGGTTAGGATTATCCTTGTTCCAACAGGCTGCTAAACAGTGTGAAGGTGATTTAAAGATTGAGTCAACCCTTGGAGAGGGAACTGTGATAACTGTTGATTTCAAATATAGTCATATTGATAGGGCTCCTTTGGGAGATTTAGTAGGGACTATAATTACTATTTTATCGGTAAATCCAGATCTTGACCTATTATATAGGCATTTAATCAATGATAATGAGTTTATTTTTGATACAAGGATAATTAAAGAGGAACTTGAAGATGTTCAGATTAATCTTCCTGAAATATTGTCTTGGCTAGAAAGTTATCTAACTGAAGGTTTAGAAGACTTGCGGAGGTGAATAATTAATGAAATCATTAGAAGAATTAAGAAAGTTAAGAGAGAAAGCTCAAAAGGATATACAGGCTAGAAAGACTAGTAATAAGGCTAAAGTGATTATAGGTATGGGTACTTGTGGAATTGCTGCTGGTGCTAGAGAGATTTTAAAAGCTGTTATGGCGGAGATAAATAAGCGTAACTTAGATGTAATCGTAACACAAACTGGCTGTATCGGAATGTGTGAAAAGGAACCATTGTTAGATGTTCAAATGCCAGGTAAAGAGAGAATAACTTATGGTAATTTAACTAAAGATGACGTAAGTAAGATTGTTGTTGAGCATATAGTTAACGGTAAGGTTGTAGAAGATTTAGCTGTTGCTAAATTAGAAGACTAATCAATTCCAAGTTATCAAGGAGGTAAAAAGATAATGGAACAATCAATTTATAGATCGCATATTCTGGTCTGTGGAGGAACAGGTTGTGTTTCTTCTGGTTGTAAACAGGCTCAAGATGCTTTAAAAGAAGAGTTAGCTAAGCATGATTTAACTAGCGAAATTAAAATAGTAGAGACTGGTTGTCATGGTTTCTGTGAAAAGGGACCTATTATGATTATGTATCCTGAAGGAGTATTTTATTGTGAACTTACTCCAGAAGATATGCCTGAATTAGTAGAGGAGCATATCTTAAAGGGAAGAACTGTAGAGAGATTATTGTATACTGAACCAAATACTAAAAAGAACATTCCTTCTTATGAAGAGATTGATTTCTATAAAAAACAACAAAGATTAGTTTTAGCAAACTGTGGTCATATGGACCCAGAAAGTATTGAAGAATATATTGCTAATGGTGGGTATGAAGCTATTGGTAAGGCATTAACTGAGATGACTCCACAAGAAGTTATCGAAGAAGTTAAAGAAGCAGGATTAAGAGGTCGTGGTGGTGGAGGATTTCCTACAGGACTAAAATGGCAATTTGCTGCTGCTGCAGAAAGTGATAAGAAGTATGTTATTTGTAATGCCGATGAGGGTGATCCAGGTGCATTCATGGATAGAAGTTTATTAGAAGGAGATCCTCATAGAATTATTGAAGGTATGATGATTGGTGCTTATGCTACTGGTGCCGATGAAGGTTATGTTTATGTACGTGCAGAGTATCCTTTAGCTATTGAGCGTCTACAAAAAGCCCTTGATGATGCTAGAGAGTATGGATTATTAGGAGAAAATATCTTTGGTACAGATTTTAACTTTGATTTACACATTAAAGCAGGAGCAGGAGCTTTTGTATGTGGTGAAGAGACTGCATTAATGAACTCAATTGAAGGTAAGCGTGGTATGCCTCGTCCAAGACCACCATTTCCAGCGGAAAAAGGTTTATGGGGTAAACCATCTAACATTAATAATGTAGAGAGTTATGCTAATGTACCAAATATTATTAGAGATGGTGCTAAGGCTTATAAAGCAATCGGTACTGAAGGAAGTAAGGGTACTAAAGTATTTGCCTTAACTGGTAAGATTAATAATACTGGTCTTGCTGAAGTGCCAATGGGTATTACTATGAAAGAGATTATCTATGATATTGGTGGAGGAATCTCTGATGGTAACAAATTCAAGGCTGTTCAAATCGGTGGACCTTCTGGTGGATGTTTACCAGAGGAACTATTAGATTTACCAGTTGACTATGATTCCTTGACAGAAGTTGGAGCAATGATGGGATCTGGTGGATTAGTAGTAATGGATGATAGTACTTGTATGGTTGACGTAGCTAGGTTCTTCCTTAACTTTACTCAAAGCGAGTCTTGTGGTAAGTGTACCCCATGTCGTGAAGGTACAAAACGTATGTTAGAAATTCTTAATAGAATTACTTCTGGTGAAGGTAAAGATGGAGATATTGAGATGTTAGAAAGATTAGCAGAGAATATCAAATCTACTTCTTTATGTGGTTTAGGTCAAACTGCTCCTAATCCAGTATTAAGTACTTTAAAATATTTCCGTCATGAGTATGAGGCTCATATTTATGATGAAACATGCCCTGCTGGAGCTTGTCAAGATATGTTAAAGGGCTATGTAATAGATGAAGATGCTTGTATCGGATGTACAGCCTGTGCTAGAGTCTGTCCAGTTGATGCAATTGAAGGTTCTGTAAAAGAGCCACATACAATAGATTTAGATAAATGTATCTCTTGTGGAGCTTGTGTAAGTAAATGTAAGTTTGATGCAATTTCTCAAGCATAATTGAATAAGAAATCAAGAAATTAAGAAGGAGTGACTAAAGAATGGATACCATTACTTTGACAATAGATGGTCAGCAAGTCGAAGTTCAACAAGGAGCTACTTTGTTAGAAGCTGCTCGTGAGTTAGGAATCGAGATTCCAACTCTTTGTTATCATCCTGATTTATCTTTACATGGTTCTTGTCGTGTCTGTGTTGTAGAAGATGTAAAGAGTGGAAGACTATTAGCATCTTGTGTAGCTCCAGTTAATGACGGAATGGAGATCAGTACTAATAGTTCTAAAGCAAGGGCTGCTAGAAAAACAAATGTAGAGTTATTGTTGGCTAACCATCCTAATGATTGTTTAGGATGTGATAGAAACGGAACTTGTGAATTACAAGATATTACTCATGATTTAGGGATTACTAGAGTTGACTTTGAAGGTGAAAAGAGAGACTTACCAGTAGATGCTAGTGGACCATCACTAAAACGTGAACCAAATAAATGTATTCTTTGTGGACGTTGTGTAAGAGTATGTGAAGAGGTACAAGGAGTATCTGCTTTAGAATTTACAGAGCGTGGGTTTAATTCTATTGTAAGTACAGGATTTAACTTACCACAAAGTGAAGTTAACTGTGCTAACTGTGGACAATGTGCTACTGTTTGTCCTACTGCTGCAATTACTGAAATAAGTGAGGTAGACAAAGTATGGGCTGCTTTAGAAGATGATAGTAAACATGTTGTAGTACAAACTGCTCCATCTATCCAATCTACTCTTGGTGAAGAGTTTGGAATGGAAGCTGGTACAGTAGTAACTGGTAAGATGGCTGCTGCTTTAAGAAGATTAGGCTTTGATAAGGTATTTACTACAGACTTTGCAGCTGATTTAACAATTATGGAAGAAGGAAATGAATTTATTCAGAGATTTAAAGGTAATAAGAATTTACCTCATATTACTTCTTGCTGTCCTGGGTGGGTTAAGTTCTGTGAGCATAACTACCCTGACTTAATCGATAATTTATCAAGTGCTAAATCTCCAATGTCTATGTTCTCTGCTATTTCTAAGAGCTATTATGCGGAGCAGACTGACATTGATGCTAAAGATATCTATACTGTTGCAGTTATGCCTTGTACAGCTAAGAAGTTTGAAAAAGAACGTGAGGAGTTACTAGGAGATACTGATGCTGTATTGACTACTCGTGAATTAGCTCGTATGATTAAAGAGATGGGTATTAAATTTACTACTTTAGCAGATGAAAAATATGATGAAATGTTAGGATCTCATACTGGTGCTGCTACTATCTTTGGTACTACTGGTGGGGTAACTGAAGCAGCATTAAGAACTGTTAAAGAAGAATTAGATGGAGAGCCTTTAGGAAGACTTGGCTTAGGGTTTGAAGGTATTCAAGAAGCATCATTAGAGGTTGCAGGTCAAACAGTTAATGTAGCTATTGCTAATGGATTGGCAAATGCAGCTAAATTATTGGATGAAGTACGTGCAGGAAATAGTAAGTATCATTTTATTGAAGTTATGGCTTGTCCTAATGGTTGTGTTGGAGGTGGAGGTCAACCTCTTCCAACTAGTAAAGAGATTAAGCAAAAACGTGCTTTAGGATTAAGAAATATAGATGAATCTGGAATTATCAGAAAATCTCATGAAAATCCAATGATTAAAAAATTATATGATGATTATTTAGGTGAGCCTTTAGGTGGACATTCACATCATCTACTTCATACAAAATATCAGAAGAGAGATAAGAACTAATATTAGTTCTTATCTTAGGCAGATAGATTAATCTATCTGCCTTTTTTAATCTTAGTGTGAGTTGTTTGATTTAATGTTTTTATTCTGATAATATTAATACTCTCACTATTTATGGAGGTAAATTATTATGGGAAATAATAATTTTAGTTTAATGGAATATGGTATACTTGTACTTATGGTGGTGATTTTGGTCTTTGTTATTTATCTAGCTAGTGGTGGTAACTTAGATGTTCTATTATCAAAGTTGGTATAATGGTTATTGAGTTTAAGTATAAGTTTGATTATGTATCTTGATCTTAAGCTCGAAATTAATTTTATATCAATGATCACTATAGTAGTTAACTATACTTTGACTAGCTAACTATAATATGGTATAATTATTTGTGTTTATTATGGACCAACGTTAAAACATCCAAATAAGGTGGGGATAGGATGAGTAAAGCCTGTAATAAATATAATAAGATGTCTGAGCATGAACTAATTATTTTAGCACAAAATGGAGACAAGCTTGCTGAAAAGTACCTAATCAATAATAATATTGATATTGTTTATGCTAAGTCAAAATTATTTTATATTAAAGGGCTAGATAATGATGATGTTATTCAAGAAGGATTGGTAGGATTATATAAAGCAATCAGAGATTATAAGGTAAAAAGAGAAGCATCTTTTCGTGGTTTTGCTCACTTATGTGTTAATCGACAGCTTATTTCAGCGATTAAAACAGCTAATCGTCAAAAGCATATGCCGCTTAATAATTCCACCTCTATTGATAAGAAGATAAGTTATTCTAAAGATGATGGAGGAAGAGGACGGACACTATTGGATATCTTGCCAGACCATCATAATGATCCAGAGAAGAATTATGTAAATCGGGAACTAGTAAAAGAGGTAAGTTATCAACTAAAACAGATGTTGACTCAATTAGAATGGGATGTATTTAATAAGTACATAGAAGGAAAATCCTATAAAGAGATATCTGATGAGATTGATGGTAGTGTAAAGACTGTAGATAATGCCTTACAACGTGCCCGGCGTAAGATTGATGAATTGAAAGAGAAACTAAAAAGTGAGTTATATGATACATACTAATTCTGACTTATAAAAGTTACCTAATAGGTAACTTTTATTTTTTTTTGGAACATAAAGATCTAATTTTGCATTCGTACTATTTATTATAGTCATCAAATCCTATATACCTGCAAAGTAAGCTTTCATCTATAAATTTACTTAAAGTCATATAAGTTATAACCACTTCCTGATCTTAAAATAAATAGTATATAAAATTGTAATAAGGTTATTATAATGAATTATCTCACAAGTTTTATCCAAAATTTGACAAGTGGTTGACATGAGAGTATAATGAGGTGTATGTAAATATATGGAAAAGGGGTGGAGTATGACTGATAAAGGAGTGATAATTTATTTATTAGCTGATAATAAAAAGTATATAATTGGATTATCTGACTTTCCAGAAGTAGATATTAAGTTTTATTTATACAAGGGAATCATATCTTCTGATAATAGTAGACTCTTTTATTTAAATAAACCTTTAAATCTGGGGTTAGCAGACCATATCTTCCAAAGGATCAGTACCCTCAATGAGCGAAAAGGAGCAATTATAGAGAGTGATTTTGTTATAACAAGATTGCTATCCTTCTTTTGGGAGTTTGATACTTTAGGGAAGATTGTTGAAGAAAAGTTACTTAAATTAAAAAAAATCTTAAATAAGTTTGATATAGAGGATAAATTAGATGGAAATGAGATAGAGATCAGTCAAATTAATAAAATATCTCTCCCTGAGGATAGGGAGTGGAAGCAAATATACCAATTTATTCAAGGTAGAAAGCTATATTATAGTGAAATTAGGCAAGTTTTGCGCCAAAATAGGATAACTGCTAAGAACTTAGATAAAGTGTTAGCCTATCTTAAATTGTTAGGTAAATTAGAAGTGATACCATCACTTAGCTACATTGATGATAAGCTAATCTGCCAACGTTGTGGAAATGAAAAGAATTTAATAGAGGTAGACTGTAATTATTGTCAAGGTAAAGATTATTATTGCAAAGAATGTATCTTGATGGGTGAATCCCGTTTGTGTAGGTCTTTATATTTAATCCCGTCTATTAACTATTCTCAAAGCTTTAATATAGTTGAGCCAACATATAGATTTAATTTAACTCCCTTACAGCAGGTAGTATCTGATAAGTTGATAGACTTTTTATATGAGGATTACCAACAAGCATTGGTTTGGGCTGTTTGTGGAGCAGGAAAGACTGAAGTTAGCTTTGAAGTCATTGCAGATACTCTCAGTCGAGGAGGGAAGGTGCTTTTTGCTATTCCCAGAAAGGATGTTGTGATAGAATTAGCTGAACGGTTAAAAGAGGCATTTCCTGAGGTTAAAGTAAAAGCGCTTTATGGCGGTAGTGAACTTAAGTATAAATCTGCAAAGTTGGTGGTAGCTACTACTCATCAGGTTTTAAGGTATTATCAGGCTTTTGAATTGATTATCTTAGATGAGATGGATGCTTTTCCCTATAAAGGTAGTGATACTCTTAAAAGAGCTCTTCATCAGGCTAAAAAACCAAAGGGGAAACTAGTTTATATGACAGCAACTCCTAGTGAAGAGGAACTTACAGCTTTAGAAGCTAGTAATACTAAGTTGATCAAATTATCAGCTAGATACCATGGTCATCCACTGCCAGAGCCAGAGTTTATTCAATCTGAAATAAAGTATGATAAAGAATCTAAGAAGTTGATATTGCCTAAGGTAGTGATTGAAAAAATTAAATTATCAGTAGAACAAGAACTATATCAAGTCTTTATCTTTCTTCCCAGTAGGGAGTTGGTAGAGGTAGTTACTCAAAAGTTAGCAGAGTATTTTCCTGATATCAATGGTCAAAGTTGGGTACAGGGTAGCCATTCTCAAGATAGGCAACGAGAAGAAAAAAGAGAATCCTTTCTAGCAGGTGATTATCCAATTCTAGTCTCAACAACTATCATGGAAAGAGGGGTAACAGTTGAGAAGGCAAATGTAATGGTTCTTTTTGCTGATTGGGAGTATGTCTTTAGTGAAGAGACTCTAATTCAGATGGCTGGTCGCTCTGGTCGATCATTAAAATATCCTCAAGGAAAAGTCTGGTTTGTTGGAGAGAGTATTAGTGGGGAAATGGAAAAAGCTAGAGAGAAGATAAAGATGTTAAATGAAGAATCAGCAGAGAAGGGGTATCTCAAGAGTAGTGGACAGTTAGCAGTATACAGTTGAAAATTAAAAAGATTTTAAAGATCTTTAAACCGAAAAAAATTTCTGTTTAAACGAGGCAAAAATTGAACTAGAATTTAGAGTAAAATAAAATTTTAATTAGAGAGCCTAGTAATTGGTAACACTTATTATTTTGATTGCTGAGTGAGTTTGATTTTTTGGTTACTTTTTCATCGAGGACGCCCCGTGGAAGTAGTCTTGGGCTGAAAACATAACCTGTCATTAGGCGGAACCTAATATATTGTCTACTTTTTCAAAAGTAGCACAATATAGTCATAAAGTCTCACTTGAAAAATTAAACAATAATACTTTATAAAAGGAGTGAAGGTTATCTTCTCTAAACTATACCAAGGCTTAATCGATTTAATCTTCCCTAAGTTACCACAATGCCCTGTCTGTGGTAAGGAATTTAATCATGGTGAAATTAATCTTTGTAAAAGATGTATTGATAAGATAAACTTTATTAAAGAGGACTATTGCCTAAAGTGTGGTAAGTTAATCTTACCAAATCAAGAATTCTGCTATGATTGTCAGCACAGCAACCATTATTTTGACCAAGCTAGGTCAGTAGGTCTATATGATAGCGGTTTAAAGGAGTATATTAAATTATTTAAATATAGCAAGTATAGAACACTAACGGAACCTTTAGGTGATTTGATGAGTAGCTATACTAATAGATTCTATAATATAAATGATTTTGATATTATAACATATGTACCAGTTCACAAAAAACGCTTGGATGAAAGAGGCTTTAACCAAGCGTTTTTATTAGCAAAGAGGATAGGTGAAAATTTAAAGATTGATGTAGAGAGTTTATTAATAAGAAATAAGGATACCATTAAACAGAGTAAGTTATCAAGAAAGGAGCGATTAAGGAATTTAAAGAGTAAGTTTAAGATTAAAGGCAATATAAATATTGATGGCAAGAGGATATTATTAGTTGATGATGTCTATACAACTGGAGCAACAGTTAATGAATTATCCCGTATTTTATTAAATAATAGAGCTGAATCTATTAAAGTAATTACTTTAGCATCAGGTAGAGATTTAAATTTAAAAAGGAAATGTAATTCCTAAGACGAAATTTAATAATAGGTTGTTTTAGATTAGTTTAGAGGAGTGAGAGTATGGAATTAAGAAATTGTAAGATTTGTGGTAAGGTTTTTATTAAAAGATATAATGAATTATGTGATAAATGCCACCAAGAACAAGAAGAAAAGTATATCAAGGTGAAAGATTACCTTTGGGATAATTCTAAAGCAACAATAGATGAGATACATCAAGCAACTGGAATATCTAAAAATATAATTAGAAAGTTCGTTAGAGAAGGTCGCTTTAAAAGACTATAACTATTATGCTTTTATTATGAAATAAAATCTTAATAAGAGGATTTTTATAAAATTTCAAGAAGTTATATTTATATTGAGAATTTTGCTTAAGGAGGTCTGATTATGGGGTTAAAAAAGTGTAAAAGGTGTAGAAAAATATTTGCTCCTGTAGCTGATGCTAAAGTATGTCCTAGATGCATACAAGAAGAAGAGGATAAATTTTTAATTGTAAAAGAGTATTTATGGGATTATCCAGGTTCTACAATTGCAGAACTCCATGAGGCAACAGGGGTAGATGAAAAGATAATTAGAAAATTTGCAAAAGAAGGGAGATTTTTACAGATAAATGGTGTTGAAATAACTATAGAGTGTGAACGTTGTGGAGCACCAATCAAGAGTGGACGCTTTTGCCCAGCATGTAGTGATAAGTTGAGGTCTGGTATAGAGAAGATTAAAAAGGCTGATAGTTCTAAAAGATCAAAAGAAGAAGATAATAATGATAGGATGTTCTTGGGAGATAGAATTAAAAGGAGATAAGTTGAATTTAGAGGGGTAAGGTAGAAAAACTGACCTATAGGCGGTTAATTTACTTTAACCCTTTTTTATTATCTAAAAGAAGAATTAAAATAGTAACTTAATTTATCGATAACTTTAAGTAAATAAGTACTAATTGTGTAAAGTTTAAGTTTAAGTCTAAATTTAATTTTTATATTGTAGTAGCTTTAAGTTTAGGGTTAAGTTTAAAGTTGTGATTAGTATGTTAGTCTGTAGGAAAGTGGGTGATTAAATGAAAATTGACCAAAGTAGGATATCGCAGATTATGAAAAATTATAGTAAAAGTCAAGTTAAACAGGATAAGAAATTAGATAAGACCTGTAAGAAAGATCAAGTTTCCCTATCTAAAGAAGCGATAGAATTGCAGGAGTTTGAAGGTAAACTACAAGCTGCTTCTAAAAAGAGAGAGGAAAGAATTACTAAGTTAAAAAGAGATATTAAACAAGGAAATTATAATGTTTCTGGAGAAGATATAGCTAAGAAGATGCTGGAGCAAGTTATTAATAAATCAATTTAAAGGAGTGCGTTGAATTGTTTAATATAGATTTAGATAAATTAATATCTATTTTAAAATCAGAGTATGAGCTATATCAGAATATCTATAATTTAGCTAAAACTAAGAAAGAAGTTATAATCAACCGTGATATTGATCAGTTAAGAGAAATAGTCAAAAAAGAAGAGACTTATTTGACTAAAACAGCCAAGCTTGAAGAAAAAAGAATTGAAATTTGTAAAGAAAATTCGCTTACTGAGATATTAAAGACGGTGAATGCTCCTTATAGAACAGAACTAAATTTAATTAGAGATAATTTGGTTACTTTGTTTGAAGATTTAAAAAATATTAATTCTTTAAATAAAGAGCTACTTGATATATCTTTAAATCTAAATAATATGACAATGGCTTTTTTAAACTCTAATAATCGACGATTAACTTATGGTAAAAAAGGTATGGTTAGTTCAAATAAAGATCAACATAAACTTATTAACCATAAAGCATAGTTAAAAGTTATTATTTAAAGCAGATTATTAATTAGTTGGGGTGATAAAATGAGTTCAACCTTTAGTGGGATAGAATTAGCAAAAAGGGCTTTAGCTACTCAGCAAAAGTCTTTAGAAGTAGTAGGTCATAATATTGCTAATGCAAATAATGAGAATTATTCAAGACAAGTTGCTGTGCAATCAACTACAGATGCTTATGCTGCCCCTTCAGTGCATAATAGTGTTAATGCAGGGCAAATGGGTACAGGAGTTAAGGTTTCAGCTATTAAACGGATTGTAGATGACTATATAAATCAAAATTTAAGAAATAATCAGCAATCTTTAAGTAAATGGTCTACAGTAAGTGATGGTTTAGAATATATTGAAATGATTTTCAACGAGTTAGACTCTGGTGGCTTAACTTCCAATATGAATAACTTCTTTGATAGTTTCCAAGAGTTAAATAATAATCCAACAGATGCATCAGTTAGAGAAACAGTTGTGCAGAATGCAGTTACTTTAACCACTCAAATCAATCAGATTAATGATAGCCTTGCGACCTATAGAGATCAATTAGGTAGTGAAGTTGAAACCAATGTTAAAAAATTTAATTCTATTATTTCTGAAATAGCCGATCTTAATGCTCAGATAGCTGCAGTAGAAGATGGAAATACAAACGCTAATGATTTAATGGATAAACGTGATGCTAAGCTTGATGAATTATCAAAGTTAGCAGATATTGATTATAGCTTTAATAATAATCAAGTAAATGTTCGCTTAAATGGAGCTACTGTAGTGCAAGGAGTTAGTCAATTTGATCTTGAAATTACTGATCCTCTAGAAACAGCGACTACTACTATAGATGGTACTAACTATGGATTTGAATATTATACTTTTAAGGTTGGGGGAAATGAAGTAGAGGTTAATGGCGGTAAAATTGGTGGGTTGCTCCAACTTAGGGGTGATGATCAATTAAAAGAAGGAAATTTTGATGGTGGTATTATTGGCTATAAAGTAAATAATTTAGATGAACTAACTAGAGAGTTAGCACAAGAGGTTAATGACCTTCATCAAACAGGATACGACTCAAATGGGAATCCCGGTGTAGATTTCTTTGTATTTAATGGTAGCACTGAAGCTGGTAATATGGAGGTTAACCAGTTATTAATTGATGATCCAAATCAAATAGCAGCTTCTTCTGCCAATGATGAGGAAGGTAATGGCTCTATTGCTTTGAAGATTGCTCAGTTAAAGGATAAAGAAGATGCTGTTAATGGAGAGGATAGCTTTAGTGATTTTTGGCAGACTCAAGCTAGTGAATTGGGAGTAGATATTGATAGAGCAGCACAGATGAAATCTAACCAACAAATATTAGTAGATGATTTGCAAAGTAGAAAAGAAGAGCAATCAGGGGTATCATTAGATGAAGAAATGACTAAAATGATTCAATATCAACAAGGATATAATGCTGCAGCAAAAATCATTTCTACTATAGATCAGATGATAGATACTTTAATTAATGGGATAGGAAGATAGGAGGAAGATTTATGACTAGAATTACCAATAATATGATTATTAATAATTTTAGGGGTAACTATCAAAATAATGCTCAGCAATTAAATAAGTATATGAATCAAATCTCTACTGGTAACAAATTTAATAAAATTTCTGAGGATACTATTGCTGGGACTAAAGTTTTAGACTTGAAATCAACTATTAAATTTAGTGAGCGATATGTTGAAAATGCTAATGATGGAATTTCATGGTTGAATATTACCGACCAAGCCCTATCTGATACAATAACTACTTTACGATCGGCAAGAGATTTAGCTGTTCGAGGTGCTAATGGTACGATGACTGATGATGACCGTGAAAAGTTAAAGGCTGAGGTAGACCAATTAAAGGATCATTTGTTACAAATATCCAACTCTTCTTATAATGGACTATATATTTTTAATGGCACTAAGACTAAAACTGAGCCATACCAATCTGCTAATACAGATACCCCAGCTAATTACTTAGCAAATGGAGCAATATCTACTAGTAAACTTAAGCGGGAAATATCTCCGGGTACTGTTGTTCCTATCAATGTCTCTGGTAGTGAGGTAGGTTTTGAAGATATGTTAGCTGATTTAAACAAACTTAGTACTGCTTTAGAAAGTCCAACTGATACAGGTGAAATTGAAGCTTCCATTGATCGAATAGATCAACATATTGATAGTGCTTTATCTGCTAGAGGAAGGGTTGGAGCTATTCAAAATCGCTTAGAATTTACCAAGGATAGGTTAGAGAGTGAGAAGATTAATAATACTCAAATTCTATCAGATACTCAGGATGTTGATATGGCTGAAGCTATTACAAATTTAAAAAATGCTGAGAATGTTTATCGAGCTTCACTGTCAGTAGGAGCACGGATAATTCAGCCTACTTTAATGGACTTCTTAAGATAATCAATCTTTAAGTGATGTGGGTGATTTAGATGAGAATTCCTCAACTTCAAATTAATCAAAGTATGGGACAGATTGGAATTAGGTGGCAAAGGGGTAGCTTTGATATGGAGGTTTCTTCTGCCACAATAGAGATAGATTATGGTAATCCTAAGCCTTTTCAAATCTTGGCTCAACCTCAGATTGATCAGCCGCCTGCTAAATTAACAATAGATAAGACAGAATTTTTAGAGGATGTTCAATTTAGAAAGTTTAAATCTCTAGTTAAGCATTTAAAAGGTTTAGCTAAAAAGAAGATAATTCAAGGGACAACTGAGATAGCAAGTGAAGGTGATCAGTTAGCTAAAATTGAAAATAAAGGGAATATGATAGCTCAACTAGCTAAAAAAGAGTTGGTTGAGGATAAACCCAATATAACTATTAAATCTATTTCTCCGCCTGATATTAAAGTGAAAACAAACACTATTAGTGTAAAATTTAAACCTGCGAATATAGAGGTTAAGAATAATTTCTCTTTTCCTAAGGTTAAAGCCAGCGGTGATCAAGTGGATATTTATTTAAAGCATAAGGGAAAATTAGAGATAGAGGTAGTTAATAATGTAGATTATCATATATAAGTTTGAGTATTTTAAATAAGGGGGTTGGAGAAATGAAAATAAAAACTAGAAACTTTGGTATAATAGATATTGAAGAAGATAAGGTTATTGAATTTAAAAAACCCATACTAGGGTTTGAGGATTATACTAAATTTACAATTATAGATAGCTTAGATGATAACCTCTTTTATTGGTTACAATCATTAACAGAGCCTTCTTTAGCTTTTATTATGGTCAATCCTTTTAATTTTGTAGATAATTATATTATTAATTTATCAGAAGGATTTCAAAATCAATTAGAGCTTAACTCTGTAAAAGATGAAGAAATAATTATTAATACTTTAGCTACCGTAGGGAAAAGTGATCTCAGTATTAATTTAAAAGCACCTATTATTATTAATGCAAAGAATAAAATTGGAGGACAAATTATTTTGGAAGATGACTATCCAAGTAAGTATTATCTTATTAAAAAGGGGTTAGAAGAATAATTAGGTTAGGGGGCGAAAGATTATGTTAATTTTAACTCGTAAAAAAGATGAGAGTATAATTATTGATGATAATATTAAGATTAAGGTAGTAGAATTAGATAATAATCGAGTCCAAATTGGTATTGATGCTCCTGAAGCCATAACTATTTATCGTGAAGAAATTTATCAGCAAATTCAAGAAGAGAATAGGTTAGCAGCTACTTTTGAAGATAAATTTTCTCTTAATTTATCTGATTTATTGAAAAAAGAGCTAAAAAGGAGAGAAAAGGCTAAAATAGATAGTAATTAAGCTTTATTTTGATCTAATCTCTTCTAATCTATTATTCTGGATGACTTATATAATTAATCATTTTAACTTTTTTACGATAATAATAATATAGAATAATTAGCACAATTAGATTTAAATTTAAATCTAATTGTGGTGATTGTTCACTAATTATTTTATATCAGTGGCCACATATAAAATGTTAATTCTGAACAATACACTATATTCAAAGAAAGCAAGGATGCTTTCAAAAAAACCAAAATATCAAGGAGGATGATTTTTAATGAGAATACAGAATAATATCAGTTCAATGAATGCTTTAAGAAATTTAAATGTTAATAATAGCTTTATGAACAAATCTATGGAGAAATTATCTTCAGGTTATAGAATTAATCGTGCTGCTGACGATGCTGCAGGATTAGCTATTTCTGAAAAGATGAGAGCTCAAATCAGTGGTTTAAATCAAGCTCAAAGAAATGCACAAGATGGTATTTCTTTAATTCAAACTGCTGAAGGTGCTTTAGGTGAAGTTCATAACATGTTAAGAAGAATGAGAGACTTAGCTGTTCAAGCTTCTAATGGAACATATACTAGTGCTGATAGAGGTAAGGTTCAAGCTGAGGTTGAGCAATTAATTGCTGAAATCAGTGGTATTGCTGGTAGAACTCAATTTAACGGAATGACTTTACTTGATGGAACTAAAACAAGTGCTTCTTTCCAAATTGGTGCTAACAAAGGTCAAATGATTTCAGTTAGCTTACAATCTATGAGTGCAGGTTCTTCTGGTTTAAATGTTGGTAGTGTGTCTGTAAGTACTGCTAGTACAGCACAAGCTGCACTTGATAGTATCGATGCTGCAATCAGTTCAGTATCAGGTTTCCGTGCGAAATTAGGAGCTGTTCAAAACAGATTAGAGCATACTATTAAGAACTTAGCTACTACTGAAGAGAATTTACAAGCTTCTGAATCTAGAATTAGAGATACTGACATGGCTGCTGAAATGTCTAAGTTAACTAAAACTCAGATTCTTCAACAAGCAGGTACTGCTATGTTAGCTCAAGCTAACCAAAAGTCTCAAAGTGTATTAAGTCTTCTTGGATAATTAAAAGGACTTATGTGAGCCGACCGGCATATTTGTCGGTTGGCTTTTTTAATAAAAGGAGGTGGAAAAAATGGGGATTAGTTTAGGTGGATTTAGCGGGTTAGATACAGATAGTATTATTAGTCAATTAATGTATATTGAGGAACAACCCCTTAGAAGTCTGCAGCAAAAACAAGTAGATATAGGTAAACAAATTACAGCTTGGCAAAAGATTAATACTACTTTAGATACCTTTAAGAGAAAAGCTGAAGATTTAGAAAGTGTATTTAGCGAAATGTCAGTATCTACTAGTGATGATGATAAAAAGTACTTGTCTGCTACTGCTGAATCTAATGCAATTTCGGGAAGTTATGAGGTTGAGGTAACTAGTTTGGCAAAGAAACATACCCTTACTTCTGGTTCTGCAGTTGCTGATAGCCCCTTTAGCACATCTGGTTCCATTACAATAGGAATTAATGGTAGTAGTTTAAATATAGATGTTACTTCTAGTACAACTTTACAGGATGTGGCAGAAGCTATTAATAAAGCAACTGTTGATCATGATGGTGATGATGCAACTAACGAAATTCATCTTGCTGAAGCAACAGTAGTTGAAGGACGTTTGATTCTTAAATCATCTGATGAGGCAATTGTAAATAATGATGTCACAAAAGATAATAAATTGACCCTGTCAGATGGGGGTTCTGGATTATTAGCTGCATTAAAATTAGATTCTTCTTCTGCAGATCCTTTAGTACAGCCTATAGAAGAAGCGCCTGCAGCAGCGGTGTTTACTGTAAATGGAATAGATATAACAGGAAGATATACCAATAAAGGGTTAGATGATGTTATTGAAGGTTTGACTTTGAATTTAGAAAAAGAGCATCTAGTAGGAGAATCAACTACTATAACAATAGGTACCGATAAAGATGCTATGAAGAGTAAGATTAAAGAATTTGTTAATCAATACAACTCTATAATAGATATGTTAGAAACCTATGGCCATCCTCGCCAAGAGAATATAGAAAATGGAGAGCAGGGGGCTGCTGTTTTAAGTGGAGATGCTAATTTAAGTACAATCCAATCTTCCTTATATAATGCTGTAATGTATCCTGTTAATGGTGTTATTTCTGAAGAGTTTGTAGGTTCTAAAGATACCCGTCCTTTATCTCAAGGAGGAAACTTAAAGATAACTACTACAAATTATGATGGAACAACATCTTCTCAGACTATTGACCTTAGCGATACTAGTCTAACATTGGATGGTATTGTAAATAAGATTAAATCTGCAACTGGAATTGATGCTAGAATTATTGAGGGTATTGAGGGAAGGTTAGTAATAGAAAGTACAGACTCTAGCATTTCAGAGATATCTTTATCAGGTAGTGATTCTAGTGTTTTAAAGGATTTAGCATTACCTCAAGGTCTTCAAAAAAATACCGTCTCATTAATTGGAATTGAGATGGATGAAAAAGGTAAGCTATCTATTAATGAGAGTAAGCTAGAGAAAGCTTTAGAGAATAATCTATCTGATGTAGATCAGTTATTTACTAAAATAAAGTATAATATTAAAGCGGAAGTAGATAAAGCTACAGGGTATTTTAAAGCTGCTAATGGTAAAGAATATCAGGGTTATGTAAAAGGTAGTATTGAAGGTTTGCAAAATCAACGAAAGTATGTTGATGATGATATTGAGAATTTAGAGAGAAGATTGGTTTTACGCGAAGAGAGACTTAAAGCTAAATTCACACAAATGGAACAGCTTATATCCCAAATGCAAAACCAAGGGAATTGGTTGTCTGGAATAACGGGATCAATGGGGTCATATTAGTTAGGTAAATAAATCTTCTTTTGTTTCAAAAATAACTTAGGATTTTCCTAAGTTATTTTTGAGTGAACTAGATAGGAGTGGGGATATGTTAGAAAAGAATCTTGAAATATTAAAAGAAAGATATCCAGAAAGTTTTCAGGCTTTATCAGAAAATACACAAAAGGTTAACTTCAATATTATTGATGCTAAAAATGGAGATAAGACAGCAGAAGTACAAGTTGGTGATAGCTTTATTTTAGTACACAGTAAATATGACCCTAAAAGAGAAGCAGAAAGAATAGTAGAAGAGATAAATTTAAATGGAGTAAGTTCTATAATAGTTCTTGGTTTTGGATTGGGTTATCATGTTGTTAATTTGTTTCAGAAATTGAAGGATAAAGATATTAAGATTTTTGTAGTAGCAACTACTCCTTTGCTGTTTAAAGAAGCCTTAAAGTATCAAGACTTTACTGAGTTATTTAGTAGTGATAATTTTTATTTGTTATTAAGTAATAAAATTAATAGTAACGAATTAATTGCCTTTATTGAAGATAATGTTGATATGGTTTTTGAAAATATAGCTGTGTCTTTTTTGCCTTCTTTAGTTAAGTATGCTAAGGAAGATTATGGAATTATTATGGAGAGTTTAAAATATATATATAAGATCTTAGGAGCAAACAAGTATACAGTAACTAATCGTGGAGGAGAATGGGAGAGTAATTTGCTACAAAATTTATATTTGTTCCTTACAAAACCAGGTATTAATGTTTTACATGGGACTAGTCAAGATAAACCTGCAATTTTAGTAGCTGCAGGACCATCTTTAGACAAAAATATTGATCTATTAAAAGAGGTTAAGGGTAAAGCTTTAATAATTGCAGCTGATGCAGTATTAAAGAAATTATTAAAACATGATATTGTGCCTGATATTGTAACTGTTATTGATGGTTATAAACATATATTGAAATATTTTGAAGGTTTAGATTATAATAGGTTAAATGATGTTGTTTTAGTTACATCCCCCCAATTTTATGGACACGTAATAGAAGAGTGGCCAGGTCCTGTAGTCTTTAGCCCAGGGTATGGTGTTGGAGAAGAGATTATAGGTTGGGTAGAGAGCTTTAGTGATTATAAAGGTAGAATACCTACTGGAGGTTCAGTTGCTCATTTGAGTTTTGGGTTAGCTTGCATTCTAAAAGCAGATCCAATCGTCTTTGTAGGCCAAGATCTTGCCCTTACAGGTGGTGTAACCCATGCATCTGGTAGTGACTATAGGAAGAGTCTTAAAGAACAATTTAAAGATACAAACAGAAAGTATTATAAGATAAAAGATATTAATGGAGAAGATGTATGGACGAGGGATGATTTCTATCTATTTCTAGAATGGTTTAATAAATTCATTAAAGATTTAAAAGATAATGGAAATCAGACAGAATTCATTGATGCAACAGAAGGTGGAGCTAGAATTGAGGGAACAGAGATAATGACCTTAAAAGAGGTTATTAATTTATACTGTCAAGAGAATAATAATATAAATAAAGAGGTTTTAAATAAAATTAATTCTTATCAAGTTAAGTGGAATAAAGATATTATCTTAGAATTTGAAAAAGTAATAGAAGATGTTAAAGAAATTGAGGTTCTAGCTAGAAGAGGACTTCAGTTAATTGACCAGATACTTGATAACCAGTTTTCTGAAAAGATTAAAGAATTTAATTCACAATTAACATTGATTAATAATCAAATTAATAAATTAGGTAATAATGTTATGTTCTTTGAATCTCAAATTTATGATATATATAAGGACATAAGATTTGAAGTTGAAAATAATATGGAAATTTTAAATAGATTAGTAACTTTTTATAATAAATTAATTGAGGGAAGCAATAATTCTCTTGAAATTTTAAATATTCATTATAAAAGGTTAATTGACGAGGGGGATAAATAGTGAAGATAACTGTTTTTGGAGTAGATATTGATTTAAAAGAAACAGAATATAAAAATGTAGGGGATATAATAGATACTATAGAATCTCAAGGTGCTATAGTTGTAGAAGTAATAGCAGATGAAGAAGATATTACTAACTTTTCTGCTGCAGAACTAGAAGCAATTATGCCTATAAAAGATTTAAAAATAATAGCTAAAAGTAAAAAAGATTTGATAATTGATAGTTTAGAGGAAGTGGAGAATTATATACCTCGACTTATTGAAGGTATAGATAATATTGTTAAATTATTTACTCAAGGGAATGAACCAGAAGGATATCAATTGTTAATGCAATTATTTGAAGGTATAGAGTGGTTAAATATGTTATTGGGTCATATGGAAAAAGATATGCAGATAAACGAAATGATGTTTAATATTATAAATAAAGCTGAATTTGTTGATCAATGGCAAAATTCTATAGAAGAATTGCTAAGTGCTATGGAAAATCAAGATACAATATTTTTGAGTGATATACTAGAGTATGAAGTAACACCTGTGCTAAAGGATTACTTTAACTTAGCTAAAGATTTAAATATAAAGCTAAGTTAAAATAAGAAGAGTAGGGGATTTTATATGAGAAGTATTTATAATAGCAATTTAAATTATCTTAACCTTAATATTAGAAATAAGCTAAATAAAATAAAGTTACCAGAAGATTTAGAGCTGATTACAACAAAAAGCCAAGATTTAACTATTAAATTATACTTGGATAATAAAGAATTATTTCTCCATAGTAAATATGACCCTAAAAAAGAAGCTGAAAGATTTATTAGTGAATATAGATTAGATCAATACGGTTCTTTAATTTTAATAGGCTTTGCCTTAGGATATCATGTAGAAACTATATTAAATAAATTAAAATCAGATCAAAGATTAAAGATAGTGATTACTAATCCTTATATCTTTAAAGTTGCTTTGGAGAATAGGGATTTAACTAATATTTTAAAAGATGAAAGGTTAGAGATGATTTTAGAATTAAACCCTGATGAACTTATTAGTAATTTGAAAAATTCTCTTGAAAATTTATCATCTAAAAATAGTAAATTATTAGTTCACCCTCAATCTCTTAAATCTATACCAAAGGAAATGATCTTCTTAAAAGATATTTTAGAGGAGATAAAGATCAGTCAGTATAATAATAAACGATTAAAATCTGCTATTAGAGATAATATTATTAATAATATTGATTTTATCGATGTTAGTGTAGGGGTAAAGTCTTTTAAAAATGCCTTTATTGACAAGCCCATATTTATTGTAGCAGCAGGTCCTTCTTTAGATAAAAATATTAGTAGGTTAAAAAAAATAGGAACTAAAGGAATAATAATTAGTGTTGATACGGCACTTACAGTCTTAACAAAAGAGGGTATAAGTCCAGATTTTATTATAAGCAATGAGCCTAATGAGAGGATTTATAAAATGGTATTTAAGAATCTTCCTAATATGGATATACCTTTAGTTTATTCTTTAGGAACAACATCAAAGCTTATCAAGAATTATAAGGGGCCTAAAATTCTTGGGCTATCTAAAGATGACTTATTAACAGATAAGATAGAGAAATTTATAGATAAGGGCAGAATAAAGACAGGAGGAACTGTAGCAATTGCAGCCTTAGATTTCGCTTATAAATTAGGAGGGAATCCAATTATATGTGTAGGGCAAGATTTTGCTTTTGCTGAAGATGGAATGACACATGCTTCAAGTACTTTTTATGGAAATAGAAAGAAGGATAAGTCCTTACTAAGAAGGATAGAGGGAATTTATGGTGACTTTGTATATACTGATACTAATTACTATCTGTATTTAAGAGAATTTGAAAGATATATTTCCACGCAATCAGACCGTATATATATTGATGCTACAGAAGGTGGAGCTAAAATTATTGGAACAGAGATAATGACTTTATTGAGTGCTATAAATAATTTTTGTAAAGAATTTATTAATAAAGAAGAAATTATAAATAATATAATTCAAGCTCATAATTTTAGAGAATATAATACTCATATTGAAGAGATAAAGAGAATTATTAAGGAAGAAATATAGACTTTTAAATAAATTGTTGGAAGGTGTTAACGATATCGTTTAAGAACATCGTTTTCAAGCAATAAATTACTAATTTATTATAGATATGATCTAAAGTAGGTAGATAACTAAATCTTAACTTCTATTACAATAATATATTAAAGGAGTATTAGTATATATATAGAAATATTTATATGACAAAAGTCGATAATATTCATCTTTTTAAAAGATGATGAAAGAATTTGATGATTTGATAGAAAAGGAGTTGCTTAGATGCTAGAGGATAAGACATTATTAGTTACAGGCGGGACAGGCTCTTTTGGGAAAAAATTCACTGAAATCATATTAGAAAGATATAATGTTAAAAAGATAATAATCTTTAGTCGTGGCGAATTAAAACAGGCTGAAATGAGAGCTGAGTTTGGGAATAATCCTAAATTAAGGTTTTTCATAGGTGATGTTAGAGATAAGGATAGACTTTATCGTGCTTTTGAAGATGTTGATATTGTAATTCATGCGGCAGCTTTAAAGAGGGTGCCAGAGTGTGAGTATAATCCTTTTGAAGCTATCAAAACTAATGTAATAGGAGCTGAGAATATTATCAATGCTTCTATAGATAAAGGTGTAGAAAAGGTAGTTGCACTTAGCACTGATAAAGCTTGTAACCCTATTAACTTATATGGTGCTACTAAATTATGTTCAGACAAATTATTTATTTCTGGGAATGCTTATGCAGGGCAGAAAGATACTAGATTTTCTGTAGTTAGGTATGGGAATGTAATGGGAAGTCGAGGAAGTGTAATTCCTTTCTTTAAGAAGATGAAAGAGACAGGTCTTTTACCAATTACAGATAATAGAATGACTCGATTTTGGATTACTTTAGAAGATGCTGTAGATATGGTTCTATTAGCTCTAGATAAGATGGAAGGTGGGGAGATATTTGTACCGAAAATTCCAAGTATGAGAATTACAGATTTAGCAACTGCTATAGCACCTGAATGTAAACAAGAGATAGTTGGAATCAGACCTGGTGAAAAACTCTATGAATCTTTAATCAGTGAAGCAGATGCTAGACATACTTTAGAATTCGATAATTATTACATTATTCAACCTCAATTTAATTGGTGGGGTGCTGATAGGCATAAAGATGGACAACCTATAGCAGAAGATTTTGAATATCGAAGTGATACAAATAAAGAATGGCTAACTATTGAAGAGATGCGAAAATTTGTAGATAAAATGTAATTATTCATTAGCTAATGAATAATTACTGTTAATCTAGGAGGAATAATAGTGACAAATAGATTTATTCCATACGGAAAACAATGGATTGATGAAGATGATATTCAAGCTGTGGTAGAAGTATTAAAAAGTGATTATTTAACTACTGGTCCAACAGTTAAAGAGTTTGAAGAGAAGTTTGCAGAGTATGTAGGCGCTAAATATGCAGTAGCTGTATCAAATGGAACTGCTGCACTTCATGCTGCTTCTTTTGCTGCAGGGATTAAAGAAGGTGATGAAGTTATTACAACTCCTTTGACCTTTGCAGCATCAGCTAACTGTATCTTATATCAAAATGGAGTACCAGTATTTGCAGATGTTGACCCAGATACATATAATATTAATCCTGAAGAGATAAGAAAAAAGATTACTAGTAAAACCAAGGCTATTATCCCAGTCCATTTTACTGGACAACCCTGTGATATTGATGAAATTCATCAGATAGCTAGAGAATACAATTTAATCGTAATTGAAGATGCTGCCCATGCTTTGGGAGCTAGATATAGAGGTAAGAAGATTGGTGGATTAAGCGATATGTCTATCTTTAGCTTTCATCCAGTTAAGCATATTACTACAGGAGAAGGTGGGATGATAACCACCAATTCTAAGGAATTATATAATAAATTAATACAATTTCGATCTCATGGGATAACTAAGAATGAGGATAATTACATAAACGAAAGTCATGGTAGCTGGTATCATGAACAACAGTTTTTAGGATATAATTATCGAATGACTGATATCCAGGCTGCTTTGGGAGTTAGTCAACTTAACAAGAGTGATAATTTTTTAGAAAGAAGAAGAGAGATTGCTCAAATCTATAATCAAGAATTAAAGGATATTGAGTGGATTAAGTTGCCCTATCAGGAAAGTGAAAGAGAGAGCTCTTGGCATTTATATATAGTACAGATAGATGAGAAAAAATTGGACAAAAGTAGAAGAGAAGTCTTTGATTATTTAAGAAAGGAGGGATTAGGTGTTCAAATCCATTATATACCTGTTTATTGGCATCCTTATTATGAAAAGTTGGGATATAATAAGAAACTTTGTGAGGTTGCAGAAAGAATATATATAAAAGCAATTAGTCTTCCTATATACCCCAAAATGGATGATATAGATATAGATAGAGTTATAAAAGTTTTATCTTCTATTTAAAGTTATCTTTTATAAATATAAAGGTGGTATTATTATAAATGGATAAAGATAAAGTTAGGCAAATTTATAAGTTGGGAACTTCATATTTAGGAAAATTAGATTATAATATAGATGATAAATCTGAAGAATTTGTTTTGAGTGCATTAGTTAATTCTATTAGAGAAGAAATTAATGAGATATCTAAAGAAGGGGAGTCTTCTTTTTCTGAATTTATGAATTTTATAAATATGTATTCTGACAAGGCGATTTCTATTTTTGGAGCTGGTAATTTTGGAGTGAGTATTTTAGATTTTATTCAAGACTTTAATTATAATAATAAAACAAATATTCAAATTAAATTTTTTTTAGATAATAATTCTTGCAAATGGGGGGAAGAACTCCGTGGAATTAAAATTTTAGAACCTAAATTAGAAATTTTAAAGAGTGTAGATAGAATAATTATAGCATCTACTTGGAAAAAAGAGATTAAAAAACAACTTTTAAAAATGGGAGTAAGAAAAAATAAAATTATTTCGATTTTTTAGAAATGAAATTAATTAATATTTTAATAACAGTATAAAAATATTAACATAATTAGTTGAAAATATAAATTTAGAAGAAAGAAGTTTGTTGAGATCAAGTGACAACAAATAAAATCCAAACTACAAACAAAAATGCTGATGGAGTTTTAATTACAGGTAAATTCAAATTAGAGCTTGCTTATAAATATTTGCTTCTGGATCTTCTATACATAGTTAGATTAAACTTTATAGATAAATAAAGAATAATGGAGATTCTACTATTAATAATAAATATTTTTAGATTAAAAAAATAAAAGCTTTTTAAAAGCATATTGGGAACGATATTTTTATGCAAGAGAATAATTCTATATTATAACAGTAAGTTTAAATGAAGAAACTATAAAAAACATTATAAGTTATATATTTAAAGTTGGAGAATTTATAGACAAATCTATATTTTTTTGTAGTTTTTAGATCAGAATATCACTTTTAGTGGTCAAATTATTTTATTAATTGGAGTTGGTAGTTATTAAATTTATAATTTTTTTATTTAGTTGAGGTTGTTGAATAACTAAATTTTACAAATGGTAAAATGAAAAAGTCGCCCGTTTCTGGTATCATGTAAGTGTGAACAAACAAATTCTAGAAAGGACGACTAACATGATTATACCATTTGATGAACTAAAAGAAAACCCATTTAATAAACTTTGTGATAAATTAAGTATTATTTATAATCACTCTGTTTCATCTTCTGATGAAATAAGAAGTGGTAGGCCTAAGAAATACACAGATTTACAGATAATAAAGTGTAAATTATACATGGTTATGAACAAAATCTATTGCTTAAGAGAATTAGAATGGAAACTATCTAGCGACCTTATAGCTCGTAGTATAATTGGTTTAGCAAAGGTTCCAGATCATTCAACATTTTGCATTGGGTTTAATAAAATTGAAAATAGAGATTTCGATAAATTATATAAGATGGTTGTTCTATTATTGAATCCTGATACTAGAATATGTTCTATTGATAGTATTGCTTTAAGAAGTTCTCGAGTTTTTACAAAGGATATAAGTTACACCTAATTTGTTCAAATGATTCTATTCCATTATCTTTTGAGATCACTACAGCTAATGTGTGATAATACTTATAGTTGTTGTAATAAATTAATCAAAGAACTAAATAATTATAGTGTTTTTATGTTATTAGGTGCTGCATATGATAGTGTTAATCTATTTAACCTATCTGATCAACTAGGCTTTAGCCTAGTCACAGATGTAAATTACAGAAACGCTAAGTCTATAGATACCTTTAAAGATAATTGTAGAATCCAAAATGCAATTTATTTTAATTCTCCTATGGGACAACAAATATTTAAAAATAGACTAATAATTGAATAATTATTCTCTATTTTAAAGAAAAATATAACTTAGAATCTCCTAGATTACTAGATTATATGGGCTTAAGAAATATAAATCTCATGTTTCTTGGATTTATTGTTATATCTAATTGAAAAATTAATTGAGCTTCATTGTAAAATTAAATTGAACTAAATAAAAAATTAATAAAAAATACCCATAGTGGACCAAACTGTAATATAATTAAATCACCACAAAATAACTAATTACAGGAAGGTGCACACTATGGACTACTTAAATGATACACCAAAATCTCAAAAAAATAAACACTTAAATGCTTATGAACGAGGTCAAATTGAATTATTACATTCTCAAGGTTTGTCTGCGTATGCTATTGGAAAACGCTTAGGCAGAGCTTCTAATACAATTAGAAATGAACTAAAGCGTGGTACAGTCTCTCAAATTAAAGGAAATAAAACTGTTGAGATTTATTTTCCTGATGTTGGTCAACGTGTTTATGAATCTAATCGTAAAAATTGTGGAACCAAATTTAAACTTTTACAATGAGAAGAGTTTATAGAGTATGTTATAGAATTATTTTATGAAAAAGAACAATCTCTTGATGCTATTTGTGGTGTAGCACATCTTCACAATATATTCCCAAAATCTGAGATGGTATGTACTAAAACTTTATATAATTACGTTGACGCTGGATTACTTTCAATTAGTAATATTGATTTACCATTGAAAACTAAAAGATCTTCAAAATCAGGACGCCTTAGGCGTCATAAAAAGAAACTAGGTAGAAGTATAGATGAACGTCCTGAAAGTATTAATGATCGCAGTGAATTTGGTCATTGGGAAATTGACACTGTCATTGGTAAAAAGAATAAGAATGATTCAGTTCTACTTACTATGACAGAACGTATGACTCGAAAAGAAATCATTCGTAAAATTACCGGAAAGACAGTTGAATCAGTTCAAAATGCCGTACTTAAGTTAATCAATGAAGCTGGAGAGTGTTTCTCAAAAGTATTTAAAAGCTTCACTTGTGATAATGGCTCTGAGTTTGCTGAGATATCATCAATAGAGCAAATTGTTGATACTAAAGTTTATTTTGCACACCCGTATTCATCAGGTGAAAGAGGCACTAATGAACGTCATAATGGTCTTATAAGACGTTTTATTCCTAAAGGTAGGAGTATAAGTGAATACTCTGTCAAAGAAATTGCTAGGATTCAAAACTGGTGTAATACTCTACCAAGAAAAATCTTAGGTTACTTGACACCTGATGAAGCATTTGAAGATCAGTTAAGAGATATTCTATATGATTGATCAACCAAATTATTACAGTTTAGGATTAGTTCAATTTATTATTGCAATTTAAGAAAAATTAATTGATAAAGATAATGGTATTATAACTAATACTTTTCCATGGATTAGATAAATTAAAAGGGTATTTCTGAAATTTAAAAGTTTAGCTCAAATTAATTATTCAATAAGGTATTAGTTATATGGTTTATTTTTAATTAGGGGGATTAGTAGGATGAAATTAAATAGTTTATTAAAATTTGAGGAAGATAACCCAGAAGTTATGAATTTCAAATTTAAGCATGATAATATTTTAATATGGCCTCATATAAGGAGAAAGGTTTATCAACATATTATTGATAGTAAATTAGATTTACAAATATCTCATGCTCCAATGGGCGATTTTAAATTTTCAGATTTAATCGATTATAATTTAAATACTGTTGCCTTTAATCCTTTTGAGAATCAAGGATTGGAGTTTGATATAGTAATGTTTAGTGATGTAAGAAATAATATTATACGAAAAGATGAAAAATATTTTAATATTATACATGATTATTTTGCTTTACAATTTAGTAAGAATACATTAATTATAGAAAAGTCATATAGGAGAAAATATAAGTTGCCTAGATATTTTGAAAATGTTAAATTTTTGGACATTATAGATTTTTTAGTTGCATCAAAAATAAAGGATGTTAAAGTAGAGAAACAGGATGAAGAAGAAATTGTAAAGTTTATTAATTTTTTAAAAATGAATTTAAAATTTAATATTAATAAGAGTATGTGCAATAATATAAAAAATGAATTAATTATTTTATCTAAAAAACTTAAATTTTACCATCTTTACTATAAAGTTTTATTTCTTATTTTAAACCCAAAGATTATATTTTTGAAGTGTGCTAGTTATGGAGATAAAGGCTATCTCATTAAATGGGCTAAAGATTTTGGAATAAAAGTTGGAGAGTTTCAACATGGAATGATATCTAGAAATCATAGTGCTTATAATTATGGGGATAATATTTTTTATAATCTAGATTATAAAAAATATTTGCCCGATTATCTGCTAACATATGGAGATTATTGGGGTGAAAATATAAAAATTCCTGTAAATAAGATTAGTATTGGTAATCCTCATTTTTATAAAAAACTAGAGAAGTATAAAAATAGAGATCAAAATAGTTTAAAAAATAAAATTCTTATAGTTTCTCAAGGTTCTGTTACAAACAAATTAGTGAATTTGACTAAAAATTTATCTTATTTACTTAAAAATCAGGATGTTGAAATTATATATAGGTTACATCCAGGAGAAATACCCTTTCATGATAGGTATACAGATTTGCAAAAATTAAACAATGTAACTATAAATGATTCAGGAGATATTTATGATTTAATATATCAAAGTAATAGTATAGTTGGAGTTTATTCAACTACACTATTTGAAGCCATCGGCTTTAATAAACCTATATTTATCTATGAACATGAATTATCTAACATGCATATTCCAATGGAAATAGGAGAAAGATTTAAAGATGCAGAAGAACTTTATGAAATTTTGAACAATAATAAAGTTAATCCAACAGGAAATGTTGGATATTATTGGGAAAAGGATTGGAAAAATAATTATAAAAATTTCATTAATAAAATTTTGTAATAGATCAATTAAGTTTATCTGTAACTCTAAATTTTAATAATAAAAGTAGGTGGTAGTATATGAATGAAGAATTTGAAAAAGTTCCTTGTTTAATTTGTGGTATATTTGAAAGCGATTTGCTATTTAGTAGCAATAAAGGTGAAAATAAAGACAATCATGTATCACTATATGTTTCGATATGCCCTGAATGTGGCTTGGTATATTTAAACCCTAGATGGAAAAAGGATAAGTATTTAGAATTCTATTCTACTCAATATGATGATTATTATAGAAATGCGATATTCAAAAATGGAACAGAAAAAATGCGTTATACAATTACTGAGCTTGTATGGAAAAGAATTTCTAATTATGTTACTGATAAAGTTGGTTCAGTTTTAGATATAGGCTGTGGTATGGGTTGGTTTTTAAAATATATTCATGAATTAGATTCAAATGTTTCTATAACTGGAATTGAAACATCAGATTACTGTGTAGATAATCTTATTAATAATGTTGGTGCTAGAGTATTATCTCAAGATATTGATTCAGATTGGCATATAGGTAATAAAGGTAAATTTGATTTGATTATAATGAGGCATGTCCTAGAACATTTTCTTAATCCTATAAAAGTACTTGAAAAAGTAAATCATGTATTAGCAGAAGATGGAATATTATACATAGCTGTTCCTGATATGATGAATCCCAAAGGTTCATTATACAACTATTGGTTTAGAGTAGTCCATGCTTATTATTTTTCTAAAACAACATTAATTAAGGTTTTAGATATCGCAGACTTTAGACCTATAAAGATTAATTCAAATAACTCAGAAATTTGGGGGGTATTCAAAAAAGGAAGTAAATTAAAAAACTATAATTCAAATTATATAAAACAAATGAAGATTATTGATGATTATCAAGGCTAATTATACAAATAAACATGGAGGTAACATATGATAGATAATAGAGAGGTTCTATCAATTATTTTAGCTCGAAGTGGTTCAAAAGGAATTTCACAAAAAAACATAAAAAAGTTAAAAGGTAAACCATTAATTTCCTATACAATAGAAGAAGCTATCAAATCAAAATATATTGACAGAGTTATTGTATCGACAGATGATTTTGAAATAAGAAAAGTAGCAAAACAGTGTGGTGCTGAAGTTCCTTTTATAAGACCTAAAGAGTTAGCGACTGATGAAGCAACCAGTGAAGATGCTATGATTCATGCTATTAATTGGTTAAAACTAAATGAAAAATATAAATCAGATTATGTAATATTATTACAACCAACTTCTCCATTAAGAAAAGTACAAGATATAGATGGAGCAATTGAAAAATTTGCTAGGAGTAATGGTGATTCTCTATTGGGACTATGTGAAGCTAATAAACATCCTTACTGGATGATGGAAGTTAAAAATGAAGAGGCTTTTTATTTTATCTCTGAAATAGGTAAATACACTCGAAGGCAAGATTTGCCCAAAATTTATAACATTAATGGTGCTATTTATATAACCAAAACAAAATTATTTTTACAAACTAAATGTCGTTGGTGTGGGAAAATAATACCTTATGTAATGCCTAAAGAAAGGTCTATAGATATTGACGATATGTTAGATTGGAAGTTAGCGGAATTACTACTAGAGGAGGGGAATAGATGAAGTTTAGTCAAGAGATAAAAATTGGGGGTAAGATTATAAGCGAAGATAATCCATGTTTTATTATTGCTGAAGCTGGTGTAAATCATAATGGTGATATTAATTTAGCTAAAAAGTTAATTGATATATCTGTTGAAGCTGGTGTAGATGCAGTTAAATTTCAAACTTTCTCGACTGATAGATTAATTTTAAAGGATACTGAAAAAGCGGAATACCAGAAGAAGAATACAGAATCCCAAGAATCTCAATATAATATGTTAAAAAAATTAGAATTAACCTTTGAAGATCATAAAACTTTGGTTGATTATTGTAATGAAAAGGGGATAATTTTTCTTTCTACTCCTTATGATGAAGAGAGTGCCGATTTATTAGATGAATTAGGAGTAGACGCTTATAAGGTAGCTTCTACTGATACTACCAATTTACCTTTCTTAGAATATCTATCTAAAAAAAATAAACCTATAATTCTTTCTACGGGAATGTCTTATTTAAGTGAAGTTAGAAAAGCTGTTGAAATCTTTGAAAGAAATAGTGTAAGAAATCTAATTTTATTACATTGTATATCTAATTACCCTGTGGCTTTTGAAAAAGCAAATTTACTTTCAATAAGAACCTTAGAAGATGAATTTAAAACTCTAATTGGTTATTCTGACCATACATATGGGGTGGGCGTTGCTCCTTATGCTATTCCATTAGGTGCTAAAGTAATTGAAAAGCATTTTACTTTAGATAAAAAATTACCTGGACCTGATCATAAAGCTTCTTTAAATCCTAAAGAGTTAAAAGAATGTGTGCAGTTAATTAGGAAGGTTGAGAAAGCTATGGGAAATGGTATTAAGGTACCTATTTTAGAAGAAAAAGCTGTTAAATCTTCACTACAGAAAAGTTTAGTTGCTAAAGCTAATATCTCTAAAGGACAAGTATTAAATAAAGAAATGTTAACCTCTAAAAGACCTGGAACTGGTATTTCACCATTATATATTGATGAGGTAATTGGAAGAAAAGTTAAAACTGACATTCCCAAGAATGGAATAATAGAATATAGTATATTAGAGGATGAATAACAATGGGAGAGGTTATTGTTATTGGCGCAGGAGGACATGCTAGAACTATAGGTAACATTTTAAAGTTAATGAATAATATTAAAATTATTAATTTTATAGATTGTTTTAAGAAAGATAATGAGAAAATAGTCAATAAAGATGTTATTCAGGTGGAAAATATAATTACGTATATTCAGAATCAAAAAATACAGGATGTTGTACTTGCCTTAGGGGACAATAAAAAGAGAGAATACTATTTTAAAGAGCTTAATAAAAGAGGTTATAATTTTCTTAATGTAATTCATCCCACAGCAATTATTGAGGATAATGTTAAGTTAGGGAATGGTGTAGTAATTGGTGCAGGGGTTATTCTGGGGGCAGAGGTTATAATTAAGAATAATACTATTATAAATAATGGGGTTATAGTAGACCATGAATCTATTATAGGTAATAATGTTCATATTGCCCCTGGGACTAAAATTGCTGGTAGAGTAATTATTGGTAACAATACTTTTATTGGAGTAGGAAGTAGTATTATAGATAATATTTCAATAGGAAAAAATGTTATAGCTGGTGCTGGCTCGGTGATTATAAAAGATATAGAAGACAATGCAAAGGTAGTGGGAGTACCTGCTAAAAGAATCTAAATTAGGGGGTGTATTATATGACATTATTTGTATCAACAGCTTGGTCGGAATATAATGAAAGAAATATTAAAGATAAAATTGAAGAATTTATATTAAAAGGTATAATAAATATAGAACTAAGTGGTGGTGCAGATTTTTATGAGGGAATAGAAAGTGATATTTTAGATTTAAATGATAAATATAATTTAAATTTTATTTTACATAATTACTTTCCTCCCCAGAAAGAAGATTTTGTATTAAATATTGCATCAGAAGATGAAAATAATTTAAAAAAGAGTATAGATTTTGTTAAAAAAAATATTAACTTAGCAAGCAAATTTAAAAGTCGGTTATACACTTTTCATGCAGGTTATGCTAAGAAACTTAATGTTACTAGTAAGGGATATTTTAAACCTGATCCCGGAAAAATTGATTGGCAAAAGACTTATAATACTTTTTATAAATCATTAGACGAAATATTATATTTTGCTACAAAAAAGGGAGTAAGAATAGGGATAGAAAATTTATTTCCTTTCAATGAGCAAGAAAACTATTCGATTATGTGCACAATAAGAGAGATTGAAGAAATGCTATTTAGGTATAAAGACAATAAATATTTAGGATTATTAATAGATTTTGGCCATTTAAATGTTGCAGCTCATTATATGGGTTTTGATAGAGATAAAGCTTTAGATTATTTAATAGCTGAGTATAGGGACAGGATTTTTGAAATTCATATATCTGATAATGGTGGGAGTAAAGATGAACATTTGCCTATATCAGAGAATGGATGGCAGATAAAATTAATAGAAAGATATGAATTATTTGACAAGCCGATTGTAATTGAAGGAATGGATTTATCATTTAATTTAATAAACAAAATTTCTAAGAGAGTTTAGAGTGTTATAGGAGGGCAATTATGAAAAAAGCACTTATCACTGGAATTACAGGACAAGATGGGTCATATTTAGCTGAATTTTTATTAAATAAAGGATATGAAGTTTATGGAGTAAGAAGAAGATCAAGTACATTAAATATAGGGAGAGTTAAGCATCTATATAAAGACTTGCATAAAAAAGATGCTACTTTCTTTTTGCCTTATGGTGATTTAACCGATACATCTAATATAGTTAGGCTATTACAAGAAATTAAACCAGATGAAATTTATAACTTAGCAGCTCAAAGTCATGTTAAAGTGTCCTTTGATGCCCCTGAATATACAGCTGATGTAGATGCTTTAGGAACTTTAAGGATTTTAGAAGCTATTAGAATACTAGGGTTAGAAAATAAAACAAGATTTTATCAAGCTTCAACTAGTGAGTTATATGGTAAAGTGAGAGAAACCCCTCAGACAGAGAAGACTCCCTTTTATCCAAGGAGTCCATATGGTGTAGCTAAACTCTATTCATATTGGATTACTAAAAACTACAGGGAAGCATATAATATATTTGGATGTAATGGAATTCTATTCAATCATGAATCTCCTAGAAGAGGAACAACTTTTGTGACAAGAAAAATTTCCTTAGCAGTAGCAAAAATTATAAATGGATTACAGGAAAAGTTATACTTAGGTAATTTAGATGCTAAGAGAGATTGGGGTTATGCAAAAGATTATGTAGAGGCAATGTGGCTAATGTTACAGCAAGAAGAACCAGACGATTTTGTGATTGCCACTGGAGAGACTCATACAGTAAGAGAATTTGTAGAAGAATCATTTAAAGTAGCGGGGGTAGAAATCCAGTGGAAAGGTAAAGGGGTAAATGAAAAAGGATATGATAAAAAAACGGAAAAATTATTAATAGAAGTTGATCCATATTACTTTAGACCAGCAGAAGTAGATGTTCTACTAGGGGATTATTCAAAGGCAAAAAAGAAATTAGGCTGGAGTCCTAAATATAAATTTAAAGATTTAGTTAGAATAATGGTAGAATCTGATTTGGATAAGGTAAAACAAGGAAAACTATAGATATGAGGTGATACTATGAGTGAATTTATACCTATAGCTAGTTCTGATTTAACTGGAAATGAACTTAAATATGTCCAAGAGTGTATTGAAACAAATTGGATATCTTCTAAAGGGAGATTTGTCAAAGAGTTTGAAGAGGGTTTTGCTAAATATTGCAATAGTAAGTATGGGATAGCTACTTCTAATGGAACTACAGCTTTACATTTAGCATTAGAATCTTTAGGGATAGGTGAAGGGGACGAAGTTATTATACCAAATTTAACTTTTGCTGCTACAATTAATGCAGTTTTATACACAGGAGCTATACCAGTTTTAGTAGATATTGATGAAAACAGTTGGAATATTAACGTAAAAAAAATAGAAGAAGGTATAAATAATAGAACTAGAGCGATCATTCCTGTACATCTTTATGGACAACCTTGTGATATGGATAGACTAGTTGAGATTGCTAATAAATATAATTTATATATTATTGAAGATTGTGCAGAAGCTCATGGAGCAGAGTATAAGGGTCAGAAAGTAGGGGGTTTTGGAGATATAGCCTGCTTTTCTTTTTATGGGAATAAGATAATTACTACGGGTGAAGGTGGGATTTGTCTTACAAACGATAAAAGGTTAAATGAAAAAATGAGAATACTAAGAGATCATGGAATGAATCCAAAGAAAAGATATTGGCATAAAGAAATTGGGTATAACTACCGAATGACTAATTTACAGGCTGCTATTGGATTAGCTCAATTAGAGAGAATAGATGAATTATTAATAAAGCGTAGAGAGATAGCAAGGAAATATGATGCAAATTTAAAAGAGATGAAAGGAATTATTACTCAAAAGAGTTTTAAAAACAGAGATAAAGTTTGTTGGTTATATTCTATATTAATTGATCCAAATAATTGTAGTATATCTAGAGACAGACTTATCAAAGAATTATTAAATTATAATATAGATAGTAGACCATTTTTTTATCCTTTAAACAAAATGGATATATATAAAAAATATGGTTTTGATAATAATCTAGAAATTTCTGAACAAATATCTTTACAAGGTATTAATTTACCTGTATTAGTAGAAATGAACGAAGAAAAAATTAATTATATTTCGAATATAATTAATAAAATTTGTTGTGAAAACCTAATATAATAGTTAAAAATATACTTAGAATGATTACAATAAATTTCTAATTTATAATTAATATAATGAATATTAATAAAAGGTGGGATTATATTGTTTAAGTGGTTTAAAAGAAAAATTAATAACTTCAGAAAGTTTATAAGATATAACGTTAAAAGATCATATTATAATTATTTGGTTAGGCAACAAGCTAAAAAGGTTGGAGATAATCTAAAAGTAAATTATAAGTCAAGCGTTACTCCTAATACGGTTATGGGTAATAATGTTAATTTTAACGGTCTAATTATGAGAGGAGATGGGAAAGTAACAATAGGTGATAATTTTCACTCCGGACCTGATGTTTTGATGATTACTAGGATTCATAATTATGACACTGGTAATGCTATTCCTTATGACAATACTTATATTAGGCAGGAAATAATAATTGAAGATAATGTCTGGTTAGGGGCAAGAGTTATAGTCTTAGGTGGAGTTAGTATAGGAGAAGGTGCAATTATTCAAGCTGGTAGTGTAGTAACAAGTGATATACCTAAATATGCTATTGCAGGGGGGCATCCAGCTAAAGTTTTTAAATATAGAGATATAGAGCATTACCAAAAATTAAAGTCTGAAGGCAAATTCCATTGATATTAAATAATTTCTATTTTGGGAGGTATATTTATGGCAGTAGATTTTATTATAGTAGGAGCTATGAAAGCTGGAACAACAAGTTTAGCTTTTCATTTAAATAATCATCCTGATATTTATATTCCTCAAAGAGAACTTCATTTTTTTGATAATGAGGATAATTATAAAAGAGGATATAAGTATTATTTAAGTTTGTTTGAATATGAGGGTGAAAAGGTTGTTGGCGAAAAAACTCCGACATATAGTTATTTGGATAAAGTTGCCGAAAGAATTTATAAGTTTAATCCTAATCTAAAGATAATATGGATATTTAGAAATCCTATAGATAGGGCTTATTCAAATTATTGGCATGCTGTGGAAAAAGGAGCCGAATATTTAAGCTTTTCCAAAGCAATAAAGAAAGAACCCAATCGTATAAAAACAGATATTTGGAAAGGATATCTGAAAAGAAGCATATATGTGGAGCAGGTAGAAAGATATCTTCAATTTTTTAATAAAGAACAAATGCTTTTTTTATTATTTGAAGATTTTATGAATCAACCTGAAAGGGAACTAAAAAAAATATGTAATTTTGTGAATGTTAATGCAGATAAGTTTGAATATATTGAGGAAATTCGTAATAAAACAACTGTACCTAGATCAAAGATAATATTATGGTTATTTAGAAAAATATTTGGTTATAAATCAAGGTTATATAATATTACATATAAATTAAATACGTTTGGAAAAAAGGCAGGTTATCCTGCTCTCTCTAATAATATTAGATTAGAATTAAGAGAATATTTCTCAGACTATAATAATCAGTTAGAAGAATTAACGGGATTAGACCTTAGTGTTTGGAATGGTTAAGCAATAGTGAATAATATTTTAATTGATAATATATAGAATATGAAAAAGAATTTAAATTTATTTTGCAATGAATTAAAATCAAAACCTATTTTGACACTGACTTTCACAGACTAAGTTCAGACTTAAATCCTTTAGTAATTTTCGTTATTTATTATGTTTTAGTCTGTGTTAGTATGCGTCTAATAAATTCTTTTGACTTTAGTTCTTAAATGATTATGAATATTTAAGTTCTAGATATATAATATAAAATCTTTATTGGTTTCTCTATATATCACTTTCTAAAATATATTGGAGATATTAATATTACTTTATTAAATATAGTAAGTCTTGATAAGTTCGAATAAATGAACCAATAAATGTATAAGTTTATATTTGGTGTTAGTATAAAATCATGGATACACTTAGTTGAACATTATAAAATATAATTAAGAAAGGGTGTGTCCATATGTGATCAACAGGTAAAAGATATACTGAAGATTTTAAACAAATGATAATAGAACTTTACCAATCAGGTAAATCTAAATCAGAGCTTTCTCGTGAATATGGTGTTTCTAGAACTTCTATAGATAGCTGGATTGAACTTTATACAGAAATAGATATTGATGAAGATACTACTGTTACTTATAAAGAATTATTAGCTATAAAGAAAGAAAATGAAAAATTGCTTCATTGTAAAATAAAATTGAACTAAATAAAAAATACCCATAGTGG
>NZ_LWDV01000007.1:0-122805 GCF_001693735.1 Orenia metallireducens | reverse complement strand
TTATGATAACGCATGTATAGAGTCTTTCCATTCAATCTTGAAGAAAGAAGAAGTTAATCATAAGACATATAAATCTTTTAAAAAAGCAAGTTTAGCTATTTTTAATTTTATTGAATCATGGTATAACATAACTAGAATCCATGGGAGTATTAATTATTTAACTCCACATGAATATGAAGAACAATTAAAAATAGCTAGTTAATTTGTTCAACTTTTTGTGTCCAAGATATTGACATAGGTCCAAATTGAAAATGGCATATCTTTAATATTTTTAGATAAGAGAATATTTTTATGTAAAGTTAGAACTTTAAATTAGGAAACTATAAAAAATTATATTCAAAATTAAGAAATGAATAATATAGATGATATGTAAAATCAGGGAACAAATTTATTCATTATAGATGGTTTAATTTGTAATGTTACTTTTGTTGCAGGGTGTATTCTACTTAAATTATTTAGTAGTTATATAATAAATATATTAGAAGAAATTGTTTTATCGTGTAAATATTTGTGTAATATAGATTTATAGTACTCTTTATAAAAATTTTTATAAAATAATATTAATAGAGGTGACTAAATGCCAGAAATAAGTGTATTAATGTCAGTTTATAATGGGGAAGAATTTATTAATGAATCAATAAATAGCATCTTAAATCAAACTTATAAAGATTTTGAATTTATAATTGTAAATGATGGTTCTACTGATAGAACACAAGAAATTATTGAAAGTTATGATGATAATAGAATTAGGTTGTTTAATTTTGAAAAAAATCAGGGTGTTGGATCAGCATTAAATTTTGGTTTATCAAAAGTTAGAGGGAAATATGTAGCAAAAGCAGATTCTGATGACATTTTTATTTCGACAAGATTAGAAGAACAAAAAAAATTTTTAGATGAGAATGATGATATTGCAGTTGTTGGAGGGTTAATAGAATATTTTCCTCATAATAAAGAGGTGGAAGAATCATCAAGATATAAATCTTTTAAATCATTAATAGAAGTAAATAAAAATAAGATTATTAATCCTAAAGATATTAGAGAAAAGATTTATTGGTACTGTTGTATGAACCATACCATTATGATGATAAGAACAAATGTAATAAATAAAATTGGTTATATAGATATTCCTATGGGAACAGATTATAATTTGTTTTATCAATTGAATAAATTAGGATATAAGATGGCTAAAATAAATAAGGTTCTAGCAAAAATGAGAATATCAAAGACATCTATAACAGCTAAAAATAAAGATTATTATTATAAACAATCATTGTTTTCAATAAAACAAGAAGAGATTAATAATTTATTTAAAGAGAACAATCAGGTATATATATGGGGAGCAGGAAGTATGGGAAAAAATTTATTTTATGTATTAACTGCTAACAACTTAAATATTAAAGGCTTTATTGATAATAATAAAGAAAAGGCTAAAAAAAGAATTGAGAGAAAAGAAATATATGGTCCAGAAATTATTAATAGAAAAGGTATTAAAAATATTAAAATTATTATAGCATCTCAACCAGGAAAGTTTGAAATAGTTAAATATTTGCGAGGAAAGGGATATAAGCATTTGCAAGATTTTCTTGTGTACAGTTAGTAAAAAAGGAGGTAACAATGCCAGAAATAAGTGTATTAATGTCAGTTTATAATGGAGAAGAATTTATTGAGGAATCTATTAAGAGTGTACTTAACCAAACTTTTAGTGATTTTGAATTTATAATTATTGATGATTGTTCAACAGATAATACTGTTGAAATTATCCAAAGTTTTATTGATAATAGAATAAAGCTATATACTTTAGACAAAAATGTGGGAGTAGGTGCAGCATTAAAATTTGGTTTAGCCAAAACTTCTGGAATATATATAGCTAAAGCAGATTCTGATGATATTAATCATCCTACAAGATTTATAAAGCAAAAAAATTTTTTGGACAATCACCTTGATATAGATATGGTAAAGACTCTAATTGAATATTTCCCTCATGATGAAGAAGTAAAAAATACTGCAAGATATTTAAGTATGAAGAATATAAAGGAAGAGCAATTAAATCAAGTAAAAACTCCAGAACAAATTAGTAAAATGTTGTATTGGTGGTGTTGTATTCCCCATAATTCAATTATGGTTAGATCAAGTGTTATAAAGAAGATAGGATATGGTGATATTAGATTAGGTGAAGATTATAAACTATTTTATGAATTAAATAAGTTGGGTCATAAAATAGATACTATAGAAGAAAAATTAGTTAAATTTAGGGTAAGAGCTAGCTCGATTACAGCCACTATGGCTCATCAAAAAGAGTATATTGATCTTATTTATCATATGAAGAAAAATGAATTAGATAAATTTTTAAAGAATAGTGATTCATTGTACATATGGGGAACAGGTAATCTTGGTAAACTTGTCTTTGAGAAATTAAAAGAAAAGGGCTATGAAGTGAGTGGATTTATAGATGGAATACCAGAAAAACAGGGTAATATTTTATATGATATGAGAATATTTTCTCCAGATATATTAAAAGAGAGCAATAAGAATATTAAAGTAATAGTATGTGCTCAACCAGCAAGATTAAAAATTGCTAATTTTTTAGAAAATCTTAAATATAAAGACTTAAAAGATTTTTTTGTATATGCATAGATAAGGGAGGAAGTATTTATGAAAGCAGTTATTCTAGCAGCGGGGGTAGGTTCAAGGTTAGGAAGGCCATATCCAAAATCTTTATCAAAACTACCAGACGGGGAAACAATTTTAGGAAGACAGATAAGGATTTTAAGAAAATACGGAGTTAATGAAATAATTATAGTTGTAGGTTTTAAGAAATCTTTAATTATGGAAAATTTTCCACAAGTATATTATAAGTATAATCCTATTTATTATATTACTAATACGGCTAAGAGCTTATTGCATGGGATAGAAGATGTTAAGGAAGATGTTATTTGGTTAAATGGTGATGTAATTTTTGATGAGGAAGTTTTAGAAAAAGTAATAAAGACGAAGGGGAATTTGGTTGCCGTTAATTCTGTACAATGTGGAGAAGAAGAAGTCAAGTATAGAATTGATGAAGGTGGTTATCTTTCTTCAATAAGTAAGACTGTTAAAGATGCTGAAGGAGAGGCCATAGGAATAAATAAGATTTCTAAAGCAGATATAGATAAATTTAAAGAATCTCTAAAAGAATGTCAGGATGATGACTATTTTGAAAAGGGAATAGAAAATATAATACAAGATAATGTTAAATTCAAAATATTAGATGTCTCTCAATATAGATGTATTGAGGTTGATTTTCAAGAAGACTGGGATACAGCAATAAATTTATTTTCAGAATGATAATTAGTTAAAGGAGGAATAAAAGAGATGAAGCTACTAATTGTGGGAGTAGATGGAATGCCTCCAGAGATTCTATTTGGAAATTTAAGTGAGTTTCCTAATATGAAAAAACTTTGTATGTCAGGTGCATATGGAGATTATGATGCTTATACATATGGTTATGGTTCTAGGGATAATTGGTTATCTCTATATACTGGTTTAACTCCACAGCAACATGGAGTTATTGGTAATACATATAGTGATACAAAGAGAAAACCTAGAAGAGAAGATTATGAAGATAAGTCTCCTTTTTGGGACAAGCTAAATGAAAAAGATATTAGTGTTGGGATGTGGAATGGTCTAGTTACAACACCTTCTAAAAATATAAAAGGATATATGATTAGTGGAGAACCGAATTTTGAGATAGATGGTGCTGAAGATCCTTTAGCGGATGTTAACCCAGTATTTTGTGAAGAAGATAAAGATTTAAAGAAGTATATTATCGGCGAAATAGATAGACCACCAATGCCTAAGTCTCCAGAAGAATTTGGTTACACATGGGAAGAAATACTCGAAGACTATAGTTTGGCTGATAAGATATTAAAAGATGATTATTTTATAGAATGTGTAGATTATTTAGAAGGGGAATTAGAATTCTACAAAAATAATATTATAAATATGCAAAAAAATAATCCAGTAGATATTCTGTTCTTTTATACGGCTATAGTAGATTTTATAGCTCATTTCCAAATGCATGATCAAACAGATGAAGTTATGAAAAAATCATTAAAACTTATAGATCAATTTATTGGAGAGGTTTTAGATGAGTTAGCCCCAGAAAAGATAATAGTTATGTCTGATCATGGTTTAAAGTCATTAGCCAGTTTCTTTCCAAATACGTCAATAGAAATTCAAAAAGAAGCTTTTGGATGGAAAGATAAATCTGTTTGGCTGAAGAATGGTCAGATTGCAACAAGAGCAAGAAATCAAGCATTTTTAACAGGGATTCATTCTTTGAAAGGTTCTTTTATTATTGCAGGGGAAGGAATAAAGAAAGATAAGATAGGTGAAATGAGAACGGTAGATTTTTATCCCACGCTATTAGAGATATTTGATATTGAGATTCCTAAGGATAGACAGGGATTTGTACTTGATATTTTTTCTAACAAAGAAATTATAAATAAAGATAAATTATTAACAAAAGATAAGATTAAAAGAGAGAATATAGCTATTATTCAAAACATAGAAGTTCCAGAATTTAATCGAGTTATTAATGAAGTCTTTTTAGATAATCGATTTGCTAATATAACTGTATTTAGTGAAGAAAAATATAAAAATATATTTCTAGATAATCCTAGAGTTGAAGAGGTTAAATTAATGAAAGATTTTAAGCTGAATTTCAAGGAATTTCAAGATTACGATAAGCTATTTATAGCTTATCGTAATAAAACGACTGGTGAATTTAAGTATTTAGAATTAAAGAATGATTTGAAATATTAATTTATTTTGTTTTATAGGGGAGATATTACATGAATATTAATGTTTTAATTACGACTATAGGTCGAAGAGGAACTTTAACTAAGATTTTCAAGGAGGAATTAAATAAAATAGGTGGCAAAGTTATTGTAACTGACAATAGTCCTTTGGCACCAGCCTTATATCAAGCAGATAACTATTATCTTACCCCTAGGGTAGATGACGAGAATTATATAGAAAGAATTATAGAGATATGTCAGAAAGAAGAGATTAAAGTTATAATTCCTTTACTAGAAAAATCCTTTCCTATCTTTGATAGGGCAAGAGATATTTTCAAAGAGAAGGGTATTATACTTCTCTTATCAAAGGCAGAGACTTTTGAGAAATGTAAAGATAAATATAAATTATATGAATACTTTAAAGGTAATAGTATTCTCACACCTGAAAGTTACTTATGCCAAGATTTAGGTTCAGATTTTTCTTTCCCGTTATTTATTAAACCTAGAACTGGGCAAGGAAGTCAAGATATTTTCAAGGTTAAAGATCAGAAAGAATTAAATTTTTTCAGTAAATACATAGACAATCCTATAATTCAAGAATATATAGAAGGAACAGAGTATACTATAGATACGCTATCAGATTTAGAAGGCAATCTTTTATCTGCTGTACCTCGTAAGAGAATTGAAGTAAGATCAGGAGAAGTAAGTAAGTCAGTTACTGTTAAGGACGATAGGCTAATCAATTGGGCTAAAAATATTATTGAAGATTTAGGTATAATTGGTCCAGCTAATTTACAGGCGATTATTACTCCTGAAGATGAAATAAAATTTATAGAGCTTAATCCTCGATTTGGTGGAGGAGTTCCTCTTTCCTATCAGGCAGGTATAAATTATCCCTTATTAATCTCTAAGATGGTAAAAGGAGAAGAAGTAAGACCTTTCCTTGGTAATTTTGAAGATGGACTAGCTATGCTAAGATATGATACACCTTTATTTAGAAGGATAGATGAATTAGGTGAAAAGAATGATTAAAGCTATAATCTTTGATTTGGATGATACATTATATTATGAGTTAGAATATGTAAAGAGTGGCTTTAAAGCTGTTAGTAATTACATTGCTAGTAAATATAAGATTTCTTCTGATGCTTTCTATAATAAGTTATTAGAAGTGTTGAAGAGTGAAGGTAGAGGAAAAACCTTTAATATAGCTTTAGAAGATTTCCAATTACCTTTAGATGAGGTTAAGAATCTAATAGAATTATATAGGAATCATCAACCTAAAAGATTTGAACTTTATCCTGATGCTAAAAGTGCTATTAGTAGGTTTAAAGGGAAATATAAATTAGGTTTAATTACTGATGGTCATTCTACTGTACAATGGAATAAGATAAAAGCTTTAGGAATTGAAAAAGGATTTGATGAAATTATTGTTAGCGATGATTATGGAGTGGACAAGCGTAAACCATCTTCTTTTCCTTATTTAACAATAATAAAAAAGTTTAATCTTAGACCAGAAGAAGCTGTTTATATTGGTGATAATCCTGATAAGGATTTTATAACTGCCAGAAAACTAGGTTTAAAAACAGTTAGAATAATTAGAGAAAAGGGTATGCATATTGATAAAAGATTATCTGAAGAATATGAAGCAGATTATAGAATTAAATCTTTAGATGAATTAGATAAAGTACTTGAACTATGAGTTATTGCAAAGAAACTAAAACTGAGGTGATAAGATGACAATTAAAATTAAAGATAGATTAATTGGCGAAGATCAACCTTGCTTTATAATTGCTGAAGCTGGAAGTAATCATGACCAGGACTTAAATCAAGCTAAAAAATTGATCGATGTTGCTGCAGAAGCAGGGGTAGATGCAGTTAAGTTTCAAACTTTCACTGCAGATAAGATAGCAGCTAAAACTGAAGATGATATCATGAAATTAGGTGATGAGTACGATACTGCTGATCATCTTTATGAACTATATGCAAAGTTAGAGTTACCTAGACAATGGCAAGAAGATTTAAGAAATTATGCAGAAGAGAAGGGACTCATCTTCTTATCTACACCCTTTGATTATGATGCAGTTGAAGAGTTAGATAAGCTTAATATGCCAGCCTTTAAGATAGCCTCTTATGAATGTATAGACCTTCCTTTTTTAAGATATATAGCAAAGAAAGACAAGCCAATTATTCTCTCAACAGGAATGGCCAACTTAGGAGAGATAGAAGAGTCTTTAGAAGCTATTTATAATGAAGGGAATAATCAAGTAGTGCTTTTGCATTGTGGAATTAACTACCCTATGCCTATAGAGGATGTTAATTTAGCTGCAATGGATACTATGAAGCAAGCTTTTCAAGTACCAATCGGGTATTCGGATCATACCTTAGGTATTACAGTACCTATTTCAGCTGTAGCTAGAGGAGCTAAAGTAATTGAAAAGCATTATACACTTAGTAGGGATTTACCAGGACCAGATCATAAATTTGCTTTGGAACCAGATGAATTAAAGGCTATGGTCAAAGGGATTCGTGAAGCAGAGGCAGCTATAGGTAGTCCAATAAAGAAGCATGTTCCGTCTGAAGAGATACATTACCACAGAGGTAGAAGAAGTATCTTTGCAATTAAAGATATAACTAAAGGAACCAAGATAACAGAGGATATGATTAGAATATTAAGACCAGGGATTGGATTAAAGCCTAAATACTATGACTTAGTAATTGGTCGTGAAGCTAGAAAAGATATTAAAGCAAATGAACCAATTACTTGGGATAATATATAGGGGGTATTTAAGTGCAAAAGGATAGAAGGGTAATAGCTATTGTTCAGGCTAGGATGGGCTCTTCTCGTTTGCCTGGTAAGGTAGCAAAAGAGATTATGGGAAAGCCAATGCTGGCTTATTTAATTGAAAGATTAAAATATGCTAAAGAAGTAGATCAGATAGTAATTGCTACAAGTGATAAAGAGAATGATGATAGAGTAGCTGAGATAGCCAAGAATGAGAGAGTTAGTGTATATAGGGGCTCAGAGGATGATGTATTATCTAGATATATTGAGGCTGCTAAAGAGTTTCAAGCTGATGTAATAATCAGAATTACAGGAGATTGTCCGTTGATTGACCCTGTGACTGTTGATAAGGCAGTTGTTGAGTTTTTAAATTCTAAAGTAGAATATCTAAGGATTAATGTCGATGATGATGGTTATCCTAGAGGGTTAGATACAGAGGTTTTTGGTTTTGATACCTTGCTAAGAGTTCAAGAGCTTGTAATGAAAGAAGAAAGAAGCAGAGATAATCCTTATAGAGAGCATGTTACCTTTTATATTAATAAATATCCAGAGAAGTTTAAATATAAAGTTTATCAGGCTTCAGAGAAGCTTAAGCGAAATTATAGATTATGTGTTGATGAAGAGGCTGATTTCAACTTAATAGAAGAGATTTATAAAAGATTATATGAAGAAGATAAAATTATAGATATCTTAGATGTTATTAATCTATTAGATAATAATTCGAATTTAGCTCAAAGTAATGCTCATGTGGAACAAAAGAAGGCATAATAATACATTTTTAGTATGTTGATTTGCGTCAGAAAAAGCATAAGTTATAACTTATAGAATAATTAATTTGACTAGGAATTTTTAATTTCTACTAATACTGATACAGATTAATCACACTATCAATAAAGTAGGTGATATTAATGACTAAGATATTTTTTCGTGTAGATGGTGGAGATGGAATAGGGATGGGTCATATAATGAGATCTTTAGCTTTAGCTAATGCTTTTCCAAAGTATAGAGAAGTTATTTTTATAACTAAGGAAGATAGAAATGTAATAAATTTATTTAAAGAAAATGGTATTCAATTTATAACTATATCACCTAACTTAACTTATGAAGAAGAGATAAGAACGATTAAAGAAATACTTTTGAATAAAAAAGTAGAGATTCTAATTACTGATTCTTATAAGATAGATCAAAATTATCTGATAGAAATGAAAAGTGTAGTAAAGAAACTTATTTCAATTCATGATTTTGCTCCTTTTTCTTTTCCATCAGATGTGGTTATTAATGGAAATGTTTATGGAGACAAATTAGATTATAGTTCGATAAGCAAGGATACAGAATTTCTATTAGGGACAAACTATCTTTTAATGCGAGATGAATTTCAAAGATTAGAAGAGAGAATGGTTAATCAAGAGATAAGTAATATTCTAGTTACTGTGGGAGGAAGTGATCCTTTAAATTTAACCCCTAAAGTTATTAATTCTTTAGATATATTAGAGAAAGAATTGAAGAAAAGTTTACATGTTGATGTTGTAATTGGTCCATCTTTCAATAATATAGATAAGATTATTGAAATGACTAGAAAGAATAGATTAGAAATTTCCTTACACTTCAATATTAGAAAAATGAGTCGGTTAATGTTAGAGAGTGATTTATCCATTACAGCAGGAGGTACTACATTGTATGAATTGGCTGCTACTGGAACTCCAGCTGTGGTATTATTACAGGCTGATAATCAAGTTTTAGCAGCTAAAGAGATGGAACGGCTAGGAACTATTATAAATTTAGGATTTGGAAATAAAGTAGAGATAGAAAAGTTAGCAGCTACTTTAATAGAGATAGCCAAGAATGAAGTTAAGAGAAAAAAGATGAGTAAGGTAGGGCAGAAGTTGGTAGATGGCTATGGAGCTACAAGATGTGTAGAAAGAATATTAAATTAAATGTAAGTTTACACCAATTGGTTTTAGAGTTGTAGGTTAATCATTAAAGAACTTAATAAATTTTAGAAATAACCGATACTTAAGATATATGATAGTTATGATTTATAAAGAAAATATTATACCGTTAGATTAAAGTGAAAGGAGAGAGAGATGGTAGCTCAAGAAGAGATTAAAGAGATAGAAAAGTTATTCGATAGACTCTTTCCTATTTGTCGTAGCATAACTGGACCAGGTTTGCGAGAAAGTTTAGATATTTTAGGAGAATATATACCCTTAGAAAGGTTTAGTGTGAAAACAGGAACAAATCTTCTTAATAATTGGGTTGTGCCCGAAGAATGGAGGATTTATGAAGCATGGTTAAAAGGACCAGACGGAGAAAAAATAGTTGATTTTAGTGATCATAATTTGCATGTGGTTAATTATAGTATTCCAGTGGATAAGAAATTAAGTCTTACTGAATTAAAAGATTATTTATATACTATTCCAGATTTGCCTGAGGCTATTCCCTATGTTACTTCTTACTACAAACGTAGATGGGGCTTTTGTATGAGACATAAAACATATGAAAAACTCAAAGAGGGAGAATACCATGCTTATATTAATAGTGAATTACTTGATGGACAGTTAGATTATGGGCATGCTATTTTACCAGGTCAAACTGATAGAGAAATATTAATTAGTACTTATTTATGCCATCCATCTATGGCTAACAATGAACTTAGTGGACCTTTAGTAGCTACTTTTTTATATAATCGTCTTAAAAAATGGCAAAATAGGCGTTTCACTTATAGATTTATATTTATTCCTGAGACTATTGGTGCTATTGCTTATTTACATAGATTTGGAACGAATTTAAAAGAGAAATTATATTCTGGATTAGTTTTAACATGTTTAGGTGGAGAAACCAGACTCAATTATAAATTAACTAAGCGTGGAGATGCTCCAGTGGATAAGGTAGTAAAACATTTCTTTAAAGATAAATATCTTGAAAACCTCAATATACCAAATGGGCATATTAGGGATTTTATCCCGCTTTATGGCTCAGATGAGAGGCATTATTGTTCAGCAGGATTTAATTTTCCAGTAGGTCAGATGGCTCGTTTAGTATATGGTTATCCCGAGTATCATACTTCATTGGACAATAAAGAGTTGATTACTATTAAAAGTTTAAATCAGAGTATTAATGATATAGAGAAAGTTTTAAAAGGTCTTGAGCTTAATGGTTATTATATTAATCAATATCCTTATGGTGAAATTAAATTAGACCAGTATAATCTATATCCAAATATTAATTTTTCAAAAAACGGGAATAAAGACAAATTTAACGATATTGATATAAATGGAAGACAATTTAGTCAAATTTTAACTTTACTTAGTTATGCAGATGGGACAAATTCATTAATAAAAATTGCTGAAAAGAATGAAGAATGGTTTAAAGATAAACGTTTTAATTGGAATATATTAGAATTTGAATATGTGATCAATATTTTAAAAGAAAAAGGTCTCTTAAAAGGGCCATACTTTAAAGAGGAGGTTGAACCAATATGGAAGTAGTATTTTTAACAGGGTCTCACCCACGACATTTACATGTAGCTAAATGCTTATTAGAGGCTGGTTTTCTTAAAGGATTATTAATTGAGAAAAGACCAAATCTTATTCCTAATCCTCCAGCTGGGCTAAATGAAATTGATCGAAATAATTTTATCCGTCATTTTGCAGATCGGGCAGAGGCAGAGGCAGGAACCTTTGGAGAAATAAGTGAAGACTTTTTTGAAAAGGTCAACAAAATTAATGTAACAAAAGAAGAGTTAAATAGTAATAGAGTAAAAGAATGGGTCAAAGCACAAACTCCAGATGTGGTAATTAGTTATGGCGTTCATATGCTTAGTGATGAGTTGTTAGATGAATTTCCAGAGTATTCTTGGAATATTCATGGAGGATTATCACCTTGGTATCGGGGTTGTATTACTTTGTTTTGGCCATTTTATTTTCTGCAACCAAATTGGGCAGGTATGACAATTCATTATTTAACTTCTAAATTGGATGCTGGTCATATTATCCACCATTCTGTACCTGAATTGAAATATGGTGATGGGATACATGATGTAGCTACTAGAGCAGTTGTACAAGTGGGTGAAGATATAGTAAAAATATTAAAAAAGCTAGAATTAGGAGTAGAACTACCAAAAGAAAGGCAAAAATCAAGTGGAAAGCTATTTTTAGCACGAGATTGGAAACCTCAACATCTAAGACTTATCTATAATACTTTTGATAATGATATTGTTGATCAATACTTAGATGGAAATCTATCTAAATTAGAACCACAGCTTATAAGAGCTTTTTGATTATTCCCTTAATTTCACAGCTTCCTTACAAAGGAATATTATTATTTTTGTTGAATTAAATGAATATAGAAGAAACACTCAAGGAGGTTAAATTATGACTAATAATCCTTATCAAAAATATAAGAATGCTCAATATGAAACAGCAAGCCCAGAGCAACTGTTACTTATGTTATACAATGGAGCTATTAAATTTGGTAGGCAAGCAAAGGAAGCTTTAGAAAATGGAGATATACAATTATCTAATAATAGGTTAAAACGGGTACAAGCTATCATCAGTGAATTGATAGTAACATTGGATATGGAGAAGGGTGGAGAGATAGCAGAAAATTTATATAGTTTATATGAGTATATGAATCGTCGTTTAATTCAAGCCAATATTAGAAAAGATTCGGAAATAGTAGAAGAGGTCTTGGGATTATTGCAAGATTTGAAAGAAGGCTGGGAAGATGCTATTAAACAGTTAAAACCTGGACAGATGAGAAGAAATGGTAACTTAAGTATTCATAGATAATTAATTTTACTATGTTATTATTAAATAGCAGGAGGCATTTATGTCTAATACACAAGAATATTCTCAAGAGGAATTATTACTAATGTTATATAGTGGTGCTATTAAATTTTGTGATGAAGCTAAAGAGGCTCTAAATAATCAGAATATAGAATTATTTAATAATAAATTAAAAAAGATACAAGCAATTATTAATGAATTAATGGTAACCTTAGATGTTAAGCAAGGTGGAGAGATAGCAGAGAATTTATATAACTTATATGAGTATATAAATCGACGTCTAATTCAAGCTAATATTAGAAAAGATATTACTATACTAGAAGAGGTATCTGTTTTATTAATAGATCTAAAAGAAGGCTGGGAAAAAGTAGTTAATAGTGGTTTTTCCGATAAAGAAGGGAGAAGCTAAAGTGGAATCCAAAGGTATAATGGATTTATTTAAAGCTGTTTATCAGAAAGAATTAGATTATTATTTAGAACTATTACTTTTAAGTAAAGAACAAAGAGATGTTATAAAAGAGAATAAATTAGATGAATTACATGAAATATTAAAAGAGAAAGATAAGATAATAAAAAAAGTTGATGAACTAGAAGAGAAAATAAAGCCTTATAAAGAGCAAATTATAAATGATTTAGGATTAAAGGAGACAGCTTGGTTAATTAAATTAAAAGAATATCAAGATAGTGATAGTGAACTAAAGGGAATACTAGTTAAGTTGCTTGATCTATTAAAAGATTTAATAGCTATTGATAACGAGAACCAACAATTGATTCAGAATAATAAATCTAAGTTGATTCAAGAGATGGCTAAGCTTAAGACAGGAGTAAAGGTGAATAGATCATATAATAGTAAACCTACTAGAATACATTCTACTTTTATTGATAATAAAAGATAATTTTATTATTATTTAGAGGTTTTTTTAAATAGTTGGAGAATTAGATATATCAATATTATCTCTACTTAGAACTTTTATATTTTAATAGAAGGAGGGGAAGATATGAATATTTCACCAGCTAATAACTCACAGAATATTAAGGATCTTTCTAGTAGTGATAGAGTTTATAAGAATTCAAATGAGGATGCTAATGAGGCTAAAGGACAGTTTAATCAAGAGAAGATAACAAAAGAAGAAGTTGAACTGGGGATAGAAAAATTAAATGAAGCTGTACATGCTGTGAATAAAGATTTAGAGTTTAAGTTACATGATAAATCAGGAAGAATGATGGTACAAGTAGTGAATTTACAAGATCATGAAGTTATAAAAGAGATGCCGCCTAAAGAAACCCTAGATATGTTAGGACGAATTAAAGAGATGGTTGGAATAATCATTGATGAGAAGATTTAATTGGTTAATATCAAAAAATCTTGCTTTTTTACCTAAAACAATATATAATTAACTCTGTATTTACTTAGGTCTGTGGTTGAAAGTCGATGCTAGTCGCAGGCGAAACGATCCACGTAAGGTAGCACTAGACTAATAGCTACTGATCATGGTGCGGCTTAGAGGTGAGTCCTACCTAGATTATTACATAAGGTAATTTTACTAGAGAGAAGGGGTAGTGAATTTGATCTTAATTTGCGAGACTTCCAGTGGGCGAGTGTGGGGGCAAAGACCAGGTCAGCTAAGTAAATACATAATGATGGAGTACTCGTAGGAGTGCTCTTTTTTTTATTTATATGATCATTATATTCAGCATAAAATAATAAGACTAAACAAATAATAGTTTTAAGTATAAGTTAATAAAAATCTCTTGAAAATTAGAGACAATGATATTAAAACAGGAGGGCTTAGAGATGATGTATTTAGCAGTTTTATTGGGTATCTCTTTAATAGCAGCTTTATTTATAATATTTAAGAGCTGAATTTTTAAATTATAAAGGAGATTACTTATTAAAGTTAGAATTAATATAAAAAAGGGGTCATAATATGTTGATAGAATTTGACTTAAAGAGTAATAGGCATTCAGAATTAATAGATATTACTGCTAAGATTCAAGATATTATTGAAAAATCAGAAGTTGAAAATGGAATCTGTTTAATCTTTATTCCTCATTCTACTGCAGCTGTAACTATTAATGAGAATGCTGATTCAACAGTAAAGAGTGATATTTTATATAAATTAGATGATTTGATTCCATGGAAAGATAATTACCAACATTTAGAAGGGAATTCAGCAGCCCATCTTAAAGCGAGTTTATTTGGAAATTCAGAGCAAATAATTATCAAGAATGGAAGGTTACTTTTGGGAACTTGGCAGGGAATCTATTTTGCTGAGTTTGATGGTCCCAGAAGAAGGAAAGTACAGGTGAAATTAATGAGTAGTAACGAGTAAAAATTAATTACTTGTTACTGAATTTAAAAGGAGGGAGAAGGATGTTAGTAGATTATCATACTCATATTTTAGGACATATGGATAGGAGTATTACAGAAGAGAATATTAAAGAATTCTTAGATGAGGCAGTACGAAAGGGCATCTCTGAGATAGGATTTACTGATCATAATCGTTATTATGAAGAGTTTGATTTTGATTTGATTTTGAAAGTTGCTAAAGATTATCCAAATTTAAAAGTTAAAAAAGGGATTGAGATGGATTATACTCCAGGAGAAGAGAAAGAGATAAAGGATTTTTTAGATCAATTTGATTTAGATTATGCTATTGGCTCTATACATTTTATCGGTGATTGGATGTTTGATCATCCTGATTATACTGATGAATATGATAATTGGGATATAGATGATTTATATAGAAAGTACTTCAAACGGGTAGAGGGGGCTGCTAAATCAGGGTTATTTCAATTACTAGGTCATTTGGATTTAATTAAGGTATTTAACTTTAGACCAGCAAGTGATGTAGTAGAATTAGTAACTCCTACTTTAGAAATAATAGCTAAAGAGGATATCACAATTGAAATAAATACAAATGGAATGAATAAGCCTGCAAAGGAATTCTATCCAGGTAGAGAGATATTAGAAAAAGCTTATGAATTAGGAATTAAAGTTACTACAAGTTCTGATGCCCATAGAGCTGATAGAGTGGGGGAAAATCTGGATAAGGTGAGAGAGATGCTTTTAGATATTGGTTATACTGAGATTGCTACCTTTGAGAATAAAAAGAGGATAATGGTTAAGTTATAAGTCTTAAGAGGATAATCTAAACTCGGATTGTCCTCTTTTATATTTATTATTGACAAAATTTAGATTATAGAGTACAATTATATTATGTTGTCCTGTACAGGACAACATAATATAATTGGTGGTGTTATAATGGATAAATTAATTGAAAAACTACAGAAGTTAGATTTTACAGAATTAGAAGCAAAGGTCTACATAGCTTTATTACAAAATCCTCAGTCAAATGGTTCTCAAATATCAAAGGCAATTAAGGCTTCCCGCTCTGCTGTCTATTCTACCTTGGATATCTTGTATAAAAAAGGTGCTATTTTTCTTCTACCAGGAAAGACAAAGGTTTATCAGGCCCAAAAGCCAGAAGTTTTAATTGATAATATTACAGAAAGATATGTTAAGACAGCTAATAAGGTTAAAGAGGAATTAGCAGAATTAGAGCAAATTACTGTAGGGAAAGAGTATTGGAATATAAAAGGGCATGAAAATTTTATTCTAAAGACAAAGGAACTATTATTAACTGCTGAGGATGAAGTATATATCAACAGTAATTATGATTTGAATTTCTTTGCAGAAGAATTGAAAGCTTTAACAGATAAAGGGGTTAGAATTCTTCATTTCTCTTTTGAGAAATCTCAACTTAAAGAGGATATTCCTATAGAGTTTTATCGAAATAGTGGAATAGGTGATTTTGAGCCATCTATTTTTAAAAGAATGATGCTGGTTGTAGACTATCAAAAAGTTCTAATAGCAAGTGGTAAGATTGGTGGTAGCTTTATAGGAACCTTTACAGAAAATCCATTATTGGTTGCTATAGTTGCAGAGCATATTCATCATGATATATATTTTTTGAAGTTGGAGGAGAAATATAAAGATATCTTAGTTCAATCTGATATCCTACTAGATACTATTGCTGAAAAGACCTTTAAAGAGAAGGTTGCTTATTATAAGAGTAAACAGAAGTATGAGTAGATTTATTCTATTTATTGAGGTTCTATATCTTAATATTTAATATTAATAAAAGTTTAAATTAAAGGAAATGAGAAGTGTGAAGAAGTATGATAATATCTTTTTAGCCTTGGTAGATGATTTTTCAAAGCATGAGTTAGTAGAAGGGATTATGTTAGCTGGATCAAGAACTACTGGTAATTTTGATAAAGATTCAGATTATGATTTATATATCTATTCTAAGCAAGAGGTACCTTTGGAATTTAGAGAAGAGATAGCTGAAAAGTACTTTAATTATGCTGAATTGAATAATACAACATGGGAGAGGGAAGATCAAGGATTCTTTAAAGAGACTAATGTTCAAATTGATCTTGTATATAGAGAAATAAGTTGGCTAGAGGAAATGTTAGAGAATGTTGTAATTAAGCATCAAGCATCAACAGGTTATACTACTTGTTTTTGGTCTAATCTGATTAATTCAGAGATCCTCTATGATAGAGATGGAGAATTAAAGTTTTTAAAAGAGAAGTTTGATATTGAGTATCCAGAAGAGTTAAAGAGAAATATAATCGCTAAAAATTATCCCCTCTTAAATAAGATAATTCCTGCTTATACTAAACAGATTGAAAAAGCTTTAAAAAGGGATGATATCATCAGTATCAATCATAGGATCACTGCTTTTTTTGAAAGTTATTTCGATATAATCTTCGCATTAAATAAGACTCTGCATCCTGGTGAAAAGAAACTTATTAAGGTTGTAAGAGATTTAGATTATAGACCTAACGAGATGGAAAGAGATATTAGAGAGCTATTTGATAACTTATATAAGAAAGATTTTGATACTATAAATAAGTTAAATGAGATTGCTGATAAATTAGGTATCTTACTTAAAGAATTAAATATAATAGATTGAAATTTTGCTAACTAAGTTAACTAAAGTAAGACAAGAACTATATAAGATGGGTTATGAGGCTATTAAATTGTTATTGGATATGAGAATAAATTATACAGATAATAATAGAACACTCTTAATTTATGCAGTTAAAAGGGATAATAAAGGAAGGACAGCATTGATAGAAGCTATTATAGCAAAGAACTCTCAGATAGTTGTTTGCTTAATTAAGGCTAATTCAGATACTAATATTAAATTTGGGTAAGACTCCTTTGAGTTGGCAAAAGATTGGGATAGAAATAATGTTATCCCATTATTAGATAAGTGATTTTTAAAAGATAATTGGGTTTTAATGTTAAAGTATATTGAATTAATATGTAAATTATATGCTTAAAAGTAGAGTGGTTGAAAAATATTAGGGTAAGTGTAGGGAAGAGATTAAAATCTTTAACATTACAGTTAAAAAGGAGGGGTTTAATTGAGAAGTCATGAAATTGATTATGAGATAATTGGAGATGATATGCAAGTTGTAGAGGTTGAGCTAGATCCAACAGAGACAGTTATTGCTGAAGCTGGGGCAATGAATTGGATGGATGATGGTATATCCTTTGAGGTCAAGATGGGCGATGGTTCTGAAGCCAATCAAGGGTTTATGGGGAAGATATTTGGAGCAGGAAAGAGATTATTGACAGGTGAGGCCTTATTTATGACCCATTTTACTAATCGAGGACATAGTAAGAAGAAGATAGCCTTTGCAGCACCTTACCCTGGGAGTATAGTGGCACTAGATTTAGCCCAATTACCTTATGGGGAATTTACTTGCCAAAAGGATTCTTTTTTATGTGCAGCTATGGGAACGAAGGTAGATATCACATTTAATCAGAAGATTGGGACAGGATTTTTTGGTGGTGAGGGCTTTATCCTCCAAAAACTTGAAGGAGATGGAAAGGCTTTTATACATGCTGGAGGAACAATAGTCAAAAAAGAGTTGAATAATGAAGTCTTAAAAGTAGATACAGGTTGTCTAGTGGGATTTACTGCTGGTATAGATTATAGTATTGAGAAAGCAGGTAATCTTAAGTCAATGGTATTTGGAGGAGAAGGATTATTTTTAGCAATTTTAAAAGGGACTGGAACTGTTTATCTACAAAGTCTACCATTTTCTAGGTTAGCCAATAGAATTATAGGTAGTGCTCCTAATCTAGGAGGAAAGCGTCAAGGAGAGGGGTCTGTTCTAGGAACTCTTGGTAATATATTAGATGGAGATTAAAGATTAACAATAAATAATAAATTCCTGAGTATCCCATTATTTTAAAGGATATTTAGGAATTTTTATTTTTTAGACCTTTTTAATTTTCAAGTTGTCTTATAAATTTTATATAAAGATATAAAATATATTATAATATTAACAAAGAATATAATTTAAAATAAAAAGGCATTTATTATAATATGTTGAATTAAATAGTTAGAAGAAGAAATCACTGAAATGATTTTAGATATAGATAAACAACTCTAAAGTGTAATTTTATAAAAAAACTTAAAACCATTTTCATACCTCACTCCTTACGAGCCTCAAGAGACTCTCCATGGTCATTATACTTTATTAAAAATGATTATAAAGTATAATTTCCCTAACTCTCTCCTATCTTAGGAAATTCTTTTTATTACGAAGTGGTCGATAGACCCGAAGGGAGAGAACTAAAAAATATTTTGTTCCCCTCTTCTGGTATGAGGAGAGACTGGTTCTGTACGAAGAGGAATTGAATTATATTCCTCATAGGGAGCTAGGAGTAAGGTAGATTAGTTTTATATTTCATTCTAAAGTTGTTTATCCATAGATTAAAAGTAATTCAAAAATAAAAAATATGTGGAATTCGGTTAATAATTACTAGATAAAGGGGGATAGCTATGGATACTTTAAGTAATCGAGTAAAGAGAGCTATAGAGAAAGGTTTTTTGACTAATCTAGATAGTAGATCTAAGCTATTGAATATTATTTTACAGTCCACAATGGATGCCTTTTGGATAATGAATATTGATGGAGAGATCTTAGAGAGCAATAAACTTAGTGTAGAAATCTTGGGTTATTCCTTAGATGAACTGATGAAGATGAATATTAGTGATTTAGATATAACTAAGAGTCAAAAAGAGTTAAAAGAGCAATTAAAAGCAATTCAAAGAACTGGTAGAGATAGATTTGAGACCAAGTATCGCTTAAAAGATGGTAGAGTTAAAGACTTTGAGATAAGTATTACCTTTGTAGATTGTTTAGAAGAGCCAATCTTTAATGTCTTTGCTCGGGATATTACTGAAAGAAAGGATAAGCAACGGGAATTAGAGAATGCTTATCGAGGCAATCAAGAGGTACTTAATGAATTACGGAAACATCACAGTAGAACTAATGTAATTTTACAGACCTCAATGGATGCTTTTTGGATAATGAATACAAAGGGAGATATCTTAGATACTAATGAAGCTTTTGTAGATCTGTTTGGTTATACCTCATCAGAAATAGTAGATATGAATTTGAATATTAAGGATTTGGATTTTAGTAAAAATCAAGAAGAGATTAAGGAACAATCAGATTATATTAAGTTGAAGGGTAGAGATAGATTTGAGACTAAATACCGATTGAAGAATGGGGAAGTAAGAGATTTAGAGATTAGTATTACTTTTATTGATTGTGTTGATGGGGATATTTGCTTAGAAGAGCCGATATTTAATGTCTTTGCTAGGGATATTACTGAAAGGAAGAAGAAGCAACGGGAGTTGGAGAAGGCATATTGTGATAATAAAGAATTTGTTGATGAATTGCGTAAACAGAATAACAGAATAAATACAATTTTACAGACTTCAATGGATGCGTTCTGGGTAATGAATATCGAAGGAGATATTTTAGAGATCAATGAAGCTTATATGAATCTTTTTGGTTATTCTCTATTAGAGGCTATTAATATGAATATTAGTGATTTAGATATCAGCAAAGATAAGAAGGAATTAAAGGAGCAATTACAGGAGATTAGAAGGAAGGGTAAGGATAGATTTGAGACTAAATATCGCCTAAAAAATGGAGAGGTTAAGGACTTAGAGATAAGCGTAACCTTTGTAGATAGTTTAGATGAGCCTATCTTTGAAGTCTTTGGAAGGGATATAACAGAGCGGAAGCTTAGGGATAAAGAGCTAAGAAGAGCACAGAAGCATTTAATGCAGTCAGAGAAGATGGCTGCTTTAGGAAGGTTGGTGGCTGGAGTATCCCATGAGATAAATACTCCTGTTGGTATAGGGGTGACAGCTGTATCCCATCTTGCTGAAAAGACTAAAGCATTAATTGAACTTTATAAAGAAGGTAATATGAAGAGAAAAGATTTAGAGAAATTTTTAAAATTAGCTTGGGAATCCTCTGAGATGACTTTAAAGAATTTAAATAATGCTTCAGAACTGATTAATAATTTTAAATTGGTGGCAGTTGACCAGACAAATAATAAGAAAAGAAGGTTTAAAGTAAAAGAGTATCTAGATGATATTATTATAAGCCTAAAACCTAAGTTATCAAAGACAAAGCATAAGGTTATGATTAGTTGTGATGAAGACCTTGAGATAGATAATTACCCTGGAGAACTCTCTCAAATTATCACAAATCTTGTTATGAACTCTCTAATTCATGGCTTTCAAGATAAAGATAAAGGTCAGATAAAGATTGAGGTGCTAGAGGAAGAGAAATCCATAGAGCTTAGATATAGTGATGATGGGGAAGGGCTTCCTCAAGAGCATATAAATAAGATTTTTGAGCCTTTCTTTACAACAAAGCGAGGACAAGGTGGAACTGGACTGGGCTTAAACCTAATCTATAATATAGTAAATAATATATTAAAGGGGGATATTGAATGTAAAAGTACGGTAGGTGAAGGAGTTACTTTTATAATTAAGATTCCCAAAGAGGTAGATTAGACTAGTTATGATAAATATCATAAAATCGGATTGAATAATTATTTTTGTATTTTAGTCATAGAAGCGCTTTCAATACAAGGCTTGTTAGTATACTTTAATTAGAATTATAATAAATATATATAAATTTATATGTAAAAACAAATTAAAGATATTGGTACAACATGAAGTTTAATCTGTTTTTAACATATTTTTAATTTATATTGATAATAGATTTATGATATTATATAGTCAATGATGTACTTTATCTACAGGGATAAAATTGTAGATAAGCCAAAAATAAGAAAAGAGGAAATAGTGTAGAAAAACTAGAATTACTATATTGAAATTAAATTAACAATATAACTTTGATATAAATCAACCTTTTTATATCGTCATATATTTGAAGAATATCAAATTAGACTTTGCTAAATTTAAGAAATAATAGTTTAAGAAATAGAGTATTATTTAAAATTTAAAGAGGTGAATATAAATGGAAATAAAGATTGATAATCAGGAAGATATAAAGGTTATTAAGCTTATAGGTGATTTTGATGGAAGCTCTGCGGGTAAAGTTGAAGATGATATTATGCCTTATATTAAAAATCAGAGTAAATTGGTATTTGATATGGGTGAATGTGAATATGTTTCAAGTGCCGGGTTAAGAGTACTTTTAATAATTGCGAAAAAACTGAAGTCAGTAGAGGGGTTTGGTGTACTTTCTAACTTATCAGAAGAAGTAAAGGATGTTATGGATATAACTGGCTTTAGCCATATACTAAATAGTTATAATACAGTTAATGAAGCAATAAATTATATGAAAAAAGGAGAGTAAAATATGTTACGTGTAGATACTTATCCTACCCATGAACATGATGGTATCAAGATTCGTCGTGGGAAAGCTTTACCCTTTGGGGCAACAATAGTACCAGGAGGAGTAAACTTTTCAGTATTTTCAAAGCATGCTACTTCATGTGAATTGGTTCTCTTTAGGAAACATGAAAAGGAACCTTTTACTATTATTCCATTTCCAGATGAATTTAGAATAGGAAATGTCTTTACTATGATGGTCTTTGATATAGATTATGAGAACATAGAGTATGGTTATAGAATGGATGGTCCTTATGATCCTAGAGAAGGATTTTGGTTTGATAAAGAAAAGATACTACTTGATCCTTATGCTAAAGCAATAGGTGGTAGAGAAGTATGGGGAAAGGAGCCTGATTGGGATAATCAATTTCAACATCGCTCTAGAATAATCTTTGATGATTTCGATTGGCAAGGAGATAGACCTCTGGAGATAGATATGAAGGATTTAGTCATTTATGAAACCCATGTACGAGGTTTTACTAAACATTCTTCTTCAGATGTTAAGTATCCTGGAACCTTTGCAGCAATTAGAGAAAAGATACCTTATTTAAAGAAGTTGGGGATAAACTGTATAGAGTTATTACCTGTATTTGAATTTGATGAATTTGAACATTCTAGGATTTCAAAAGTAACAGGAGAAAGGCTAATGAATTATTGGGGATATAGTGCTGTAGGATTTTTTGCTCCAAAAGCGGGTTATGCTGCAACAGGAAAATATGGTATGGAGGTTGATGAGTTAAAGAATCTAGTTAAGGAGCTACATAAAAATGGCATTGAGGTTATTTTGGATGTAGTCTTTAACCATACAGCAGAAGGAAATGAGAAAGGACCTTATATCTCTTATCGAGGAATAGATAATAAGACATATTATTTATTGACACCACAAGGGTATTATTATAACTTTAGTGGCTGTGGAAATACTCTAAATTGTAATAATCCTATCGTTAGAAATATGATACTTGATTGTTTAAGATATTGGGCTGCGGAATACCATATAGATGGGTTTAGGTTTGACTTAGCTTCTATTTTATCTAGAGATCAAAAGGGAGCACCAATGGTCAATCCACCTTTATTGGAAGCGCTAGCACATGATCCTGTATTAGGAAAATGTAAATTGATTGCAGAAGCCTGGGATGCAGGTGGCTTATATCAGGTAGGGTCATTTCCAGCCTGGGGGCGATGGGCAGAGTGGAATGGTCAATATAGAGATGATCTTAGAAGATTTTTAAAGGGAAATGGTGATATGGTCGGTAGAATAGTACAAAGGGTTCAAGGTTCACCTGACCTTTATAGTGATAGAGGTCCTACGGCATCAGTTAATTTCATCACCTGCCATGATGGATTTACTCTAATGGATTTATTCTCTTATAATAGAAAGCACAATGATGCTAATGGAGAGAATAATCGAGATGGTGCTGATGAGAATTATAGTTGGAACTTTGGACATGAAGGTCCAACTGATGATTATAGTATCAATAGAGAGCGGATAAAACAGGTTAAGAATGCTATTACAATTCTATTATTGAGTCGTGGAGTTCCTATGCTTTTGGCAGGTGATGAGTTTGGAAATACTCAGTTTGGGAATAATAATGCTTATTGTCAGGATAATGAAATTTCGTGGCTTAATTGGGATTTATTAGAAGAGAATCGAGAGATATTTGATTACTTTAAGAAGATGATAGAATTTAGAAAGAAACACCCTGTTTTAAGAGCAGAGCAGTTCAGCACTGCTTATAATTCTAGTGGATATCCTGAGGTTTCTTGGCATGGTCAAAAAGCCTGGAACTTTAATTTTGGATCATCTACCCTTACTATGGCAGTTATGTTTGCCGGTGGGGCTGAAGATTATGGAACAGAAGATGATGAATTTATTTATGCAGCTATAAATATGCATTGGGAGTTACATGGATTTGAGTTGCCGGAGTTACCAGAGGGCAAGAAATGGTATGTAGTTGCTAATACTGGAATGATTCCTCCTCAAGATATGTGGGATGAAGGTAATCATAAGAAGTTGGAAGATCAAAATGAGGTATTAGTAGGAGCTAGATCGATTATATTGTTGACTGCTAAGTAAGGCTGTAATATCTTAGCAGGTCATTTAGATTCCTTTAGTTCACCTAAATTATTGAAAGAATTAAATCTGAAGTATAGAGAATTAGTTAATAAGATAATCTTTTTACTAGAAGGGTTGAGTATATCCCTATTATGGGTATTAGAACAATATTCTTTACTAAAGAAAGTGTAATAGATAGCTTAGATATGGCCTTAGTAGTGGCACAAAGTTGAGCGAATTAAATGACTTTTTATCATTAAAGGTAGTCAAGGACAATATAATTAATTAAGCTAATAGGATTTTTCTTTGGCTCTAATATTTAAAAGGGATGATTAATGTGACAAGCCTGAAAGTACCTGCAACTATGAAAAATCTTGATTTAATGATTAATTATGTGTTGGATAAAGTAAAGGGATTTGATTTATATGATAGTACATTATTATATAAGTTACGAATTGTTTGTGAAGAGGCTTTGGTTAATATTATTAATTATGCTTATCAGGATTTTGATAAAGTTGGTGATATAGAGATAATCTGTAATATCTATAGTCAAGATAAGAAGATAATCTTGAAATTTATTGATGAAGGGATTGCCTTTAATATACTTGAATATCAAGACCCTGATTTGACCCTTCCTTTATCAGAGAGGAAAGCTGGAGGTCTAGGGATTTATATAATCAAAAGTATAGTGGACAAAATCGAGTATTATCGAGAAGATGGAAAGAATATTCTTATCTTGACAAAATCAATTGCTACTTTTATTGAATAATTTTAATAGTAAGAGGAAGTTAACTACTTTAGTTAAGACCTTCAAATTTGGAGTTATAGGTAAATGTGAGTTTATAGTTTCTACGCATAAACTCACTAGGGGGTGTAGGTATTGGCGATAAATAATAAGAATATATTATTTGATTTTGAAGATGACAAAAGCACTTCCGAGGATGAGCTCTTGTTTGAATCGGGAGATAAGGATGAGATAATATTTGCTTTTCAAGATGGAGAGGAGTCTTTGGAAAACGAATTGCCTCCTTGGAAGATATTAATTGTAGATGATGAAGAAGAAGTCCATAAGATAACTCGCATTGTACTAGATGACTTCACATTTGAAGGAAGAGATATGAGTTTTATCAATGCTTATTCAGAAGCTGAGGCAAAAGAATTGCTAAATGAACATTCTGATATAGCAGTTGTTTTATTGGATGTTGTGATGGAGAATGAGAATTCTGGTCTAGAGGTAGTTAAATATATTAGGGAAGTGCTTCAAAACAAGTTGGTTCAGATTATATTAAGAACTGGACAACCTGGACAGGCTCCAGAAAAGGATGTCATTAAGGATTATGATATTAATGACTATAAGGAGAAGACTGAGCTGACCTCTAAGAAGTTATATACTACTATAATGACTTCATTACGCTCTTATCAGAATCTAAAGAAGCTAGAAGAGACATCAGCAGCCAAAGAGAAGATAGAGAGTGAATTACAGGTAGCAAGTAAGATTCAAGCCAGTATGCTTCCTAGAATCTTTCCTCCTTTTCCTGATAGAAATGAATTTGAAATCTTTGCTAGTATGGAACCTGCCCGTAACGTAGGAGGAGATTTTTATGATTTCTTCTTTATTAATGATGATAAATTCTGCTTTGTGATTGGAGATGTTGCAGGCAATGGTGTTCCAGCTGCATTATTTATGGTAATAACTAAGACTTTAATTAAGAATGAAGCTTTGAGAAATATCTCTGCTGAAGAGATATTATATAATGTCAACAATGCCCTTTGTAAAGATAATGATGAATTTATCTTTGTAACTGCTTTTATAGGTATATTGGATTTAAAGACAGGAGAGCTTGAATATGCTAATGCTGGGCATAATGCACCTTTAATCTGCCGAGCAGATAATGGAGAGTGTGGTTATATCAAATCTAATGATACCTTTATCCTTGGTATAACAGAAGAGTTTGAATATCAGAAGGGAAGCTTAAATCTTAAACCTGATGATGTTGTCTTTTTGTATACCGATGGAGTGATTGAGTCAAGAAATGAGAACAAAGAGCAGTATGGTAGTAATAGATTACAGAAGGTTATCTCTGAAATAGAGGATAAGAATGTATATAATATTGAAGAAGTAGTCAAAGAAGACCTTGATAGATTTACTCAAGGTTCATATCTCTTTGATGATGTGACCATGTTAGTCTTAAAATTTAATAGAAATCAGAAAGAGTGAAGTTAGATTAAACCTCTAAATTCTATAGATATCTATAGAATTTAGAGGTTTTACAATTTACATCTGAGAGGAAAGATTGATATTTAGAGGTGGAATTGATGGAATTATTACAAATAGGTAATATAGGTATAGAATATAAGGTAGTTAGAAGTAATAGGAGAAAGACTATAGGAATTATAGTAGATCTCAAGCAAGGTGTTATAGTTAGAGTTCCAAGATACTTAGCTAAGGATAAAATAAAGAAGATTGTTGAAAGTAAGGCAGAATGGATAATAAGAAAACAGAAGTTACTAGAGGAGAGGTTGGAGAGATTGCTGTACAAGGAGATAATGTAATGAAGGGGTACTTTAAGAAGCCAGAGGCTACTACCAAGGCTTTAAGAAATGGATGGCTCCATACTTGGGATTTAGGAAAGATGAATATAGTTATTCTTCTGAGAGTAGCTCTTCTGCTATAGTAGTTATTAATTCAACAACTTTATAGGTATGCTCAATTTTTAAATCGATATTAGTTTGACCGCTAGGATTAGGGAAGGAGTAAGTACTGACATATTTATCAAACCATCTTTTTAAGGTTAAAAATGTCTCTTCATTCATTATGGGATTCCTCCTGATTATATTATTGGCTACTTTTAATTGTATAATTTATCCTCTATTTAGGTAAGTCAATTTATTTCTCTGTTTCTTGCCAAAAACAGAATAGATGCTTTGGATTATATTTGGTATAATGGTTATAATTATGATGATATACTAAAGAAACTAGTTTTAGGTATTATCTTATAGTGAAAAGATTAAATATTAGAAAGGATGATAACAGTGAAAGGACCATTAATTATGACACCAGGTCCAACCTATGTTGATGAGGAGGTAAGAAAAGCCTTATCTAATCCAATAACCAATCCAGATATAGACCCCGATTTTTATGAGTATTATCAGGATACTTGCATAAAGCTACAGAATTTATTGAATACTGAAAATCAAGTACTTATTTTAAGTGGTGAGGGGATATTAGGGCTTGAGGCTGCTTGTGCTTCACTAATTGAACCTGGAGATAAGGTCTTATGTATCGATAATGGAATTTTTGGTAATGGATTTGGTGACTTTGCTAAGATGTATGGAGCTGAAGTAAGGTATTTTAAAACCAATTATCGTAAAGCTATCGATCCACAGGAATTAGAGTTGTTTTTAGAGGAAAATCATGATTTCAAAGCTGCTACTCTAGTACATTGCGAGACACCTTCAGGAATAACCAATCCAGTAGACCAAATCTGCCCTTTATTGAAGAGGTATGGAATTATTACAGTGGTTGATTCTGTTTCAGCTATCGGTGGTGAGAGATTAGAGACAGATGAGTGGGGAATGGATATTGTTTTAGGTGGCTCCCAGAAGTGTTTATCAGCTCCTCCAGGATTAACTTTTTTAAGTATAAGCCAAGCTGCTTGGAAAGTAATCTTAAATAGAAAGACACCAATTGCTAGTTTCTATTGTAACTTAGCTAATTGGAAGGATTGGTATGAGAAGCAGTGGTTTCCCTATACCCAACCTATCAGTGATATCTATGGCTTGAGGGTAGCAGTAGATAGATGGCTAGAGGAGGATAACCCAATTGCTAGGCATGCTAAGCTAGCCAATGGAGTTAGAGAGAGTTTAGTTAGTGGAGGGTTGAAGTTATATCCTCTAGAGGGTTTCTCAAATACTGTTACGACTATTAGTATACCCAAAGGAGTTACTTATCATGATATCTACGATAAGATGTTAAAGGAACATAATATTATGATAACTGGAGCCTTTGGGTTCTTGCAGGATAAGGTAATTCGAATTGGTCATATGGGTGAGAACTGCTATGAAGAGAAGCTTTATTTAACCTTAAAGGCTCTTGATTTAACCTTACGTAGCTTAGGAGTTGAGTTAAAGGGAGAGTTAGATAGAACATTCGTTTCAGCTATTAAGTAAACTATGTATCTTTAGAGACGGTGGATAATTTTTCAAAGAATATAAGAAAATTATTTAGCCACGAATTAACACAGATATACACTAATAAATGCTCAATGAAAAACTTTAATTCAATCTATATAGTTAGACAGGAACTGTACTTTTGATTAAAATAACAAAAAATAAAAATCTCTGAAATCCTAATAACCATAGGGACTCAGAATTTTTATGGTTGTGTTATTAAATTAAGTGATAGCGAAGCTTCAATTTATTTTAAAAAGGGAATTCCTAGGTTTGCAAAACCTAATAATTTCTAATATAATGAGATAGAAAATTATATAGTTTTGAATTATTAAGGGCATCTACTTATCGAGTAGGTGCTTTATTTAGCAATAGTTAATTTAAGGAGGCTATTTATGATAACAGGAGAGTTGAAGAACAAGGTAGATAAGATATGGGAGACTTTTTGGACAGGTGGAATTACCAATCCACTATCTGTAATTGAACAGATTACATATTTATTATTCATCAAAGGATTGGATGAGGCGGAGACGATTAAGGAGAAGGAGGCTTCATTATTAGGAATTGACTTTAAGAGAACCTTCCCAGAGGAGAAGCAACAACTAAGATGGAGCCAATTTAAAAATATGGAAGCAGAGCAGATGTATCAGGTAATGGCTGAAGGAGTATTTCCTTTTATTAAGAATTTACATAATGACAAAGAGTCAGCTTATAGCAAGTATATGAGTGATGCTATCTTCATGATACCTACACCGAAGATGTTAGAGAAGGTAGTCACAGGTCTTGATAGTATCCCAATGCAGGATAGGGATACCAAAGGTGACTTATACGAGTATCTATTATCGAAGATTGCTACAGCAGGTAAGAATGGACAGTTTAGAACACCCCGCCATATTATCGAGATGATGGTTAAGCTGATGAAGCCAACACCAGAGGATAAGATAGTCGATCCTGCTGCTGGTTCTAGTGGTTTTCTTGTAGCTGCTTCTGAATATTTACGAGAGAAGCACGAGGACTTATTCCTAGATAAAGATAAGAAAGATCACTTCAACAATAGTATGTTCTATGGTTATGATATGGATAGAACTATGCTGAGAATTGGTGCAATGAATATGATGCTCCATGGTATCGATAATCCTAATATCGAGTATCGTGACTCTTTATCAGAGCTAAATGAGGATAGAGAGGAATACTCACTAATTTTAGCTAATCCTCCCTTTAAGGGTTCGCTAGATTATGATGTAGTAGCAGATGATCTACTTAAATTAACTAAGACTAAGAAGACTGAACTATTATTTCTCTCACTATTCACTCGAATACTCAAGGTAGGAGGAAGATGTGCTTCTATCGTTCCTGATGGAGTCTTATTTGGAAGCTCTAGAGCACATAAGGCTATCCGTAAAGAGTTGGTAGAGAATCAGAAGTTAGAAGCGATTATCTCTATGCCTAGTGGAGTCTTCAAGCCCTATGCTGGTGTCTCAACAGCAATTATTATCTTCACCAAGACCAATGCAGGAGGGACTGACAAGGTCTGGTTCTATGATATGAAAGCCGATGGTTATTCTCTAGATGATAAACGCCAGCCTATTGAGGAGAATGATATTCCTGATATCCTAGAACGTTTTAATAACTTGGCTGAGGAAGAGGGCAATGAAAGAACAGATAAATCCTTCTTAGTACCAAAGTCAGAGATTAAAGAGATGAAGTATGATTTGAGTATCAATCGTTATAAGGAGATAGAGTATGAAGAGATTCAATATGAAGAGCCTAAGGTGATAATCGAGAAGATAGAAGAGTTGGAAGAGGAGATTATGAGTGGGTTGGCTGAGTTAAAAGGGATGATTGGGTGATGTGGGAGAAGGTTAAGTTAGGGGATGTTGCAGAGATTATAACTGGAAGCACTCCGCGTAAGAAAAATAAAGAGTATTGGGAAGGTGGAGATATACCTTTTATAACTCCTGCTCAATTATCAGATGATACAGTAAAATATGTTAATGATTCTGACGATTATATAACAGAAAAAGGATTAGAAAAAGCAAGACTATTGCCTAAAAATGCAATAATGGTCTGTTGTATTGGTTCTTTAGGTAAACTTGGAATTGCAGAACGAAAACTAGTAACAAATCAACAGATAAATTCTGTAGTTTTTGATGAAGACAAAGTTTATTATAAATATGGTGCCTATGCCTTAACAAGAATGAAACCAGTTATGGAATTAAGAGCTAGTTCAACTACGGTAAATATTATTAATAAAACTAGGTTTTCAAAGATTGAAATTCCTATGCCACCAATAGAAATTCAACAGAAGATTGCTGATGCTTTAGATAAGGCTCAGGAATTGATTGATAAACGAAAAGAGCAGATAGAGAAGTTAGATGAGTTTGTGGAGAGTGTGTTTTTGGATATGTTTGGTGATCCAGCAACTAATCCTAATGAGTGGCAAGTTGAAAAAATGAATTATTTTATTAATGATATTAGAGCTGGATGGAGTATAGGAGGAGAAAGTAGACAAAAAAAAGAAAATGAAATAGGTGTTTTGAAGATAAGTTCTGTTACAACAGGTAAATTTTTAAAGGATGAATATAAAGTTGTAGATAAAGAAAAAATTAAGAAAGATTTAGTACATCCATTAAAAGGAGATGTTTTATTTAGTAGAGCAAATACTAGAGAATTAGTAGCTGCTACGTGTATTGTTGATGATGATTATACAGATTTATTTTTGCCTGATAAGCTGTGGAAAATTATATTGGATAGAGAAATAATAAATTCCTATTATTTTGTCTATCTATTAAGAAATGAAAGATATAGACACCGTTTAACTAGAAAAGCTACTGGTAGTAGTGGCTCAATGCTAAATATTTCTCAAAAAAAATTATTAAATACTAAATTTCCGATTGCACCACTAGAACTACAAAACAAATTCGCCCAAATAGTAGAAGCTACCGAAGAGAAACGGAAAATCCTAGAAGAGAGTTTAGCTGAGATGGAGAATAATTTCAATAGTATTATGCAGAAGGCATTTAAGGGAGAGTTGTTTTAAAGGCACACCTCACCCCCTAGCCCCCTCTCCTTGACTAATGAGAGGGGGAATTTTTTTATTTTGTTTTTGTTCCCTTCTCCTAAGATTAGGAGAAGGGTTAGGGATGAGGTGTGATGTTTTAGAAAGAACACACCTCACCCCTTAGTCCCCTCTCCTTGACTAATGAGAGGGGAAATACTTATTTTTGTTTTGCTTTTGTTCCCTCTCCTAAGAGTAGGAGAGGGCTAGGGTGAGGTGTGATGTGATGTTTTAGAGAGAACCCACCTCCCCCCTTAATCCCCCTCTCCTTGACTAATGAGAGGGGGAATTTTTATTTTTATTTTGTTTTTATTCCCTCTCTTAAGAGTAGGAGAGGGGTTAGGGATGAGGTGTGATGTTTTAGAGATGAGGTGTGAGATTTTTTGTTATGGTTATAATAACTTAAAAAGAAGTTAAGAGAGGTGAACCATGACAGATAGAATCTTTAATAAGAATAAGACAAAAGAGAAACGAAGAAGTCTAAGACAGAAAGAGACCGAAGCCGAGAAAATAACCTGGAATAGGTTAAGAGGTAGAAAGTTTATGGAGTTAAAATTCCGAAGACAATATAGTATAGGAGAGTACATAGTAGATTTCTATTGTCCTGAGTTGAATTTGGTAGTCGAGATAGATGGATTAATCCACTTTAGAAAGGAGAATAGAGAATATGATAAGGTAAGAACAGAATTTATTAATAGTTTAGGTATTAAAGTAGTAAGATTTAGAAATAAAGAGGTATTAGAAGATATAGATACTGTATTAGCAAAGTTAAAAGATTATATTTCAGATAAAAGGTGATTAATAATGACCCTCTATATTATCAAAAAAGATAGAATGAATTATTCTTGGTTTTTTCCTCTCCTAAGAATAGAAGAGGGGTTAGGTGTGTAAGGATGATGTTTTGATGCCACAGGTTTTTTAACCTGTGGCTTTTTTAATTGTTGAAATTATGCTATAATAATATCAAATAATGACATTATATAAAAATTTATCAATAAAAGGGTGAGTATGATATATTTCTTTTCACTCACACTCACAGAGAAGGGGTGTAGTAGATGTCTTCTAACTTTTCATTTCTAGAGAATAATAAACACTTTCAGAGCTTTGCTAAAGCCTGTTTAGATGCAGAAAGGAGTATAGCAGTCAGTCCACCGACTACAGCTATTTTGGCTCGTAGAGCTTTAGAATTGGCAGTCAAATGGGTCTACAGCTTTGATGATTATCTTGAGATTCCTTACCGTGATAACCTATCAAGCTTAATTCATAATAGAACTTTTAAGGAGATACTAACATCAGAGTTATTTCCTTTGATTAAATACATTGTTAGCTTAGGGAATCTATCGGCACATACCAATAATCAGGTCAGCCGTGAAGAGGCTGTATTATCTTTAAGAAACTTACACCAATTTGTATCGTGGATAGGCTATTGTTACTCATCAGATTATATTGAGGCTGAATTTGATGAGAGTATATTAGCAACAGGTCAGCAAAGAAAGACTACTCAAGAGGAACTAAAAAAGCTATATGACCAATTAGGTGATAAGGATGAGAAGTTACAGGATATAATTTCTGAAAATGAAAAACTAAGAGCAGAGCTGAGACAGGCTAGAGAAGAGAAATTAGAAGCTAAAGACTTTGAGATTGATAATATCACAGAAGCTGAAACTAGAAAGCGATATATCGATCTATATCTTAAAGAGGCAGATTGGACTTTTGGAGATGACTGTATCGAGGAGTATCAGGTCAAGGGAATGCCTAATAATGCAGGGATAGGCTATGTCGATTATCTACTCTTTGGAGCTAATGGTAAGCCCCTAGCTGTAGTAGAAGCCAAACGAACTACCAAAGATCCTAAAGATGGTAAACAGCAGGCAAAACTATATGCAGACTGCTTAGAGCAGGAGTTTGGACAGCGTCCAGTTATCTTCTATACCAATGGCTTTGAGACTTATATTTGGGACGATACGAATTATCCAGAACGTAGAGTATCAGGCTTTTATACTAAAGACCAGCTACAGCTAATGGTTGATAGAAGAACGACCAAGGTACCCTTAGATAAAATAGAGATTAAAGATGAGATAAGTAACCGTTATTATCAGAAGGAAGCCATTAAAGCAGTTTGTGAAGAGTTCACAAAGGGAGATAGAAGAGCATTACTCGTAATGGCTACAGGAAGTGGAAAGACAAGGACATCTATCTCTATAGTAGATGTGCTATCACGCCATAATTGGGTCAAGAATATACTCTTTTTAGCTGATAGAACAGCCTTAGTCAAACAGGCTAAGAAGAACTTCAACAACTTATTACCTAATATGTCCCTATGTAATCTAGTAGATGACAAAGACAATCCTGAGAGTAGAATAGTCTTTTCAACCTATCCAACAATGATGAATGCCATTGATGAAGCAAAGACTAAGGATGGGAAGAAGTTATTTACAGTAGGGCACTTTGATCTGATTATAGTTGACGAATCTCACCGTAGTATTTACAAGAAATATCAGGCTATCTTCGATTATTTTGATGCACTCTTAATCGGATTAACTGCTACACCAAAAAGTGATCTAGATAAGAACACCTATGAAATCTTTAACTTAGAAGACCATGTACCAACCTATGCCTATGAGCTAGAGCAAGCAGTAAATGATAAGTACCTAGTCTACTTTGATTTGGTAGAAACTAAGCTTAAATTTTTAGAAGAAGGAATCAGCTATGATGAATTAAGTGATGAAGATAAAGAGAAATATGAAGAGACCTTTGATGATGAAATGCCTGATTTTATCTCCAATGATGCCATCAATAGCTGGCTCTACAATGAAGATACTATAGATAAAGTAATAACTATGTTGATGGAGAAAGGGATTAAGGTAGAAGGTGGAGATAAATTAGGTAAGACTATTATCTTTGCTAGAAATCATAGGCATGCAGTCAAGATTGTAGAACGATTCAATGCTTTATATCCAGAGTATAAGGGCGACTTTGCTAGAGTTATCGATAATCATGTAAACTATTCTCAAGATTTAATAGAGCAATTTGGAGTAAAGAATAGCTTACCTCAGATAGCTGTTTCTGTTGATATGATGGATACAGGAATAGATGTTCCTGAAATTGTAAACTTAGTATTCTTTAAGAAGGTAAGATCTAAGGCAAAGTTCTGGCAGATGATAGGTAGAGGAACTAGACTTTGTGAAGATTTATTTGGGGTAGGTCAAGATAAAGAGCGATTCTTAATCTTTGATTTTGGAAATAACTTTGAATTCTTTAGGGTCAATGCCGAAGGTAAAGAGGTCAGAAATACTTCAAGTTTAACAGAGAAGATATTTAATACTAAGGTTAATCTAGTTAAAGAGCTGCAACATCTAGATTATCAAGAAGATAAGTATATTAATTATAGAAAGAATTTAATCTCACAGTTAGTAGGAGAGGTTATTAATCTAAATCGAGCTGATTTTAGGGTCAAACAGAACTTACGTTATGTAGTCAAGTTTGAAGATAAGAAGAATTGGAATAAACTAGGTGATATTGATGTGCAAGAGATTAAAGAGTTTATTACACCTTTAATTAAACCTATTCAAGATGATGAGATGGCAAAAAGATTTGATTATCTGATGTTGACAATTGAATTAGCAGATTTAGTAGGTAACAATGCCAGCAGAGCTAAGACAAATGTCATTAAAACAGCCAACTCACTGTCCAAAATTGGAACAATTCCTCAAGTGTTAGAGCAGAGGGAAGTTATTGAGCAGATAAAAAGAGATGATTTTTGGTCTAAAGCGGATATTAATGATTATGAAGAAGTACGAGAAGCTTTGAGAGATCTGATTAAGTTTATTGAAAAGAAGGAGACTAAGATATATTATACCAACTTTACTGAGCAAGTACTTGAAACTAAAGAGAGTTCAGGAAAGTTTACAACTAGTAATTTAGAGAATTATCGGGATAAGGTTGATAGATATATAAAAGAGCATCAAAATTATATATCAATTCATAAGTTAAAGGCTAATAAGAAGTTAACTGAACAGGACTTTATACAATTAGAGAAGATACTATGGAATGAAGTTGGGACAAAAGAAGATTATCAAAAGGAATTTGGAGATACTCCCCTTGCAGTATTGGTTAGGGAGATTATTGGATTAGATCAAAAAGCAGCTAATAGGGCTTTTTCACAATTTCTAAATGATGAGAATTTAGATAGTAAACAGATTAGATTTGTTAAAAAGATTGTAGACTATGTTGTGGAAAATGGATTGATAAGGGATAAAAAGGTTTTACAAGAGGAACCCTTTCGGTCTATTGGTAGTATAACTCAATTGTTTCCTACTAAAAGTATCAGAAAAATTGTGGATATTATTGATGAAATAAATAATAATGCAATGAATGTAATGTAAAGCTAATAGACTAAATTTATTATTCTTTAAACTGTATAAAACCTAAAATGTATAATCTCAATTGGCTTGCCTGCAAAATGTTGGTGAGCCATAATTTTATAAAGAATATTAAAAAATAAAAAACCTCTGAAATCCTAGTAATTACAAGGGATTCAGAGTTCTTATGTTTGTGTTATTAAATTAAGTGGTACCGAAGGTGGGACTCGAACCCACAAGGCCACGAGGACCATTGGATTTTGAATCCAACGCGTCTGCCAAACCTCTCTAATCATTGATATTCCGTTCTTGCCAACTGGATTTTTAAGTTTTTGTCCATTGGATTACTCTTAATTAATATATACGATATTAATTAAAATATACCTCTATTTAATTTGAAATTATTTTTAATTATAATATATAACTCTTTTAGTTTTATATAGTTGTTCATACATACACCATAGGGTAAGGACACCTGCAATAACAAGGGTTTAGACCATAAGACATAGTGGGTTATCATAGGAAGACAGGGTGTTTTGTGCTAAAGAAGTATAATTGGAAGGATTGAAAAGGGAATAAGTTTGACATTAGGAAGTATAGTTATTCCTAAAGTTGTTAGGTGCGACATTAGAATATAACATGTATTAAATGTATTACATTTGTTAAATGTGAGAAGCAGAGGGCAGGAGCTAAAAGCCTTTTGCTTCTCTTTTTATTTAATCAATTATTTTTATATCTATCAAATGTTTCACTTAAAGATTCTTCAAGTGGCTTTACATCTTTAATTGAGGGTATCCATTCATATCCACAGTCATTACAAACAAAAGTTTTTCTTTGTTTTGCAACCAAAATAGTTCCTCCAATTAAAGATAAATATAATAAAATAGTTTGATTTAGTATTAAGAGGGCAAAGCAAATTATTATAGTTAACAATACGGTAAAAATAAATTTAAGTGCGTTACTTTCATTACAATTATTACTTTTACATGAAGGACATCTTGGTTTTGATGATTCTAATGTAAATTGCATATAATCTTTAAAAAATTGCTTGAAACTCTTATTCTGTTTCATATATATATCACCTCCTAACAAATATTTATGAAAAAAATAAATGTTTTATTCAATTAATTTTTTATTTAAGTATAGCAAGAAATTTAAAATAAAACTGAACTTTTTTACCTAAATCGACTAATAATATAGTGAAGGGATAAAAGACAAGCCCTTCCTATTGAACTAAAAGAAGCCAAGCCCAGTCCCGACATTGTTTATTTAATTTGAATAGGTGGGCGAAATAAGTCTTTCCCTCTTTATACTCTTATATATACTTCTTTAGTTATTAGTTAATTAATTATAATTACTTCACAATAGCTTTACTTATTATTAGAACTATTTTTAATTAGTATTATAAGAGTATTATTAAGAAGGCAGGAAATTAAAAAGGGTATAGCAGAATAATAAAAATTTTTTTGGGGGTGTATAGCAAGATATTAAAAAGAGTATAGCAGGATATTAAAAATTAACTATGAAAGGGTTGATTAAATTATGATTAAGGCAGAAAGTTGGGTAATTATACCTAATGAAGTATTGGAAGATAAAGAATTAAAATTCAATGATAAAATGGTATATAGTGGGTTGGATTGGTTCAAGAATGAAGATAAGATAGTAAACACTAAATTAAGTAAATTGACAGGTGTTAATAATGCTTTAATTCCTGCCTGTTTAAAGAGGTTAGAGGATAAAGGATATATTGAACAGGTGGAAGGTTCTATAAAGCCATATAAGGACTTTAAAAAGGTCAGGGGGCAGGGGAATTATACAAGAATACCATTGCCTATATTAGAACACAAAGACCTAAATAGCAGGGATAAAGTGCTATATTTAATACTTTATAAGTTACAAGGTAACAAAGATAAGTTTGTTAATCCTAAAAGGGAATACTTAGGGGAATGTATAGGAAGAAGTAAAAGAACCATTACAGATATTATTGCTAAATTAAAAAGGACAAGTATTCAAGGAACTGCTTTAATAACTGTATTAGAAAGTATTCAAGGGTTAGGTGATTTAGTAACACAACAGAACAGATATAAGGTGAATATAATTACACCTAATAGTAGAGAAGAAGGGGTAAATAGAACTAATTATTCTAAAGAAATTAAAGAAGTGATGAAGAAGGTTGAAGTTGATAAAGAATTAACTGCAAGGGAAATTGTTTTATTATTCAAAGAGTTAGTTAATGAAACAACACAGGTTAATAATTCTAATATCAATATAGCCCAAAACCTATTTATTAATAATGGTGTGGAAACTAAATTGATAGTTAGTATATTAAAAAAATATTCAGATAGATATGATTTTCATTTCAAAGATATAAAATACCCAAAACCAACTTTATTTGGATTAAAACAAGACTTTATCATTAATCAAGTGGTTCATTGGGTTCAAGAAGATTTAAGACTTGAAGAAAAGAAAAAGGAAAAAGAAAGATTAAAGAATGACCCAAGACATCAGACAGTAGATAAAGTATATTAAAAGTAAAAAAGACCTTCATCAAGTAGTATAAAACCACTTAATGAAGGTAGTTGAAAGGGTGAAAAAAATTATTATTTAAGGAAATAATGGAGGATTTAATCTTTCAGGGGGAATGAAAGACAAATCCTATACTATATAGGTGGTTAAATCCTTTAAATTATCACTAAATCATAAAATAATTTAAAGGAAGGGTGTTAATTATGAAGGGATATGAAGAAATTAAGGAGGAATTAAGAAAGCATAAAGCATATTATAGAGAAAGTAGTGCTAAAACAAGAATATTACAGGGGTTAGCAGAACAGGAAGAATGGGAAATATTGACCCAACTTAATCAAGAGAATGTAATAAATGATGAAGACCTAACAGACATTTATTTATGGAAAGAAGATAAAGAGTATTATAGGGCAAATGACCCTTATAAAACAAGCAACACACAAGAAAAGTATGGGTTCGATAAGCCTTATTTGAATAAACATCAATTTTACAGAAGAACCAAGAGAAGCGACAGGAAAGAGTGGAATATATCAGATTTAAGTAAAGGTGAATTATTAGAAGCTAAAAATCACGGACATGAAGAAGCTACAAGTTATTTATCAGAGGAAGAATAAAGAATAAATGAATTATATCAGTAATTAAGCAACAGGGGGAACTGATATAATTTTTTTTATTTTTTGTGATATTTACCCTACCTTAACCACCTACATAATAGAAGGGGTAGAGAAGAAAGAAAAAGTTAAGACCCCACTAATAAGGAGGTGGACAGTTTTGGATAGTGTATTCCTAACTGTAAAGGAAGTTGCAGACAGTTTAAATATTTCAGATAAGACAGTTTACAAATATATTGAAAATAAACAGTTGAAAAGTGTTAAGTTTGGTAATGCAATCAGGATAAATTTAAAATCATTAATTAACTTCATTAAGGAAAGCACAAAGGGGGAATAGTTGTGTTAGTTGATGTTACTGACAAGTTAATAAATAATCATAATGGTTATGAAACTTACAAAGATATGGACTTAAAGAAGCACATGGATATTTTAATCAAAGGTAGTAAGAAAAGAAAAAATCAAAATGTAACTAAAGACCAAATGAGTGAATTATTCTTAAAACTACTAAAAGAAGAAAAGGGAGAGTGTTAAATTATGAGTAAATCAACAGAGAATAATAAAAAGGTGTTAGAAATGTTGAGGGCAAAGTTTTCAGGAGTTGAAACAGATACACAGAATATTGAATTATCAGAATTGAATAATGAGATTGAAGAAACTAAAAAGGAATTAGAACAGGTAACAAAGGACTATCAGGCTTTAGAAAAAGAGAAAATGGAAGAAGCTAAAAATCACAAAGTAGTTAAGTTTGACAGTAGGCAACAAGTAAAAACAATGTTATTGCTTAAACAATCAGACGAACACAGTAAAATGAAGAAGCTTGAAAAGAAATTAAATCAACTTGAAAAGACTAAAGCAAACTATTTACAGAGTGATGAAGTAAAAGAAGTATTAGCAGAAGCCAAGAAAAAGGCACTTGTTGAAGAACTTAAAAAAGAAGGCTTAATTTAAGCTATTAGAAAGGGTGATTAAATGAAATTCTATTCTTATAATCCTTATTACTATGTAGATACTAAAAGCTATATAAGAGGGGTTAAGAAGCTTACAAGGAAGAACAGAGGGCAGATAATGAAAGGAATACAATTTAGACCTAATGAAAAGAGGACACAGGGAGAATACACCACAGAAGAACCTTTGGAAATAGAATTATTAAAAAGGTTAGAACAAAGCACAGACGAAATAAGTCTAAAGCCTTATGACAAGGAAGAATACGATAAATGGAAAGAGCAACAAATAAAAGAACATCACGATAAAGTAAATAGAACCACAGAAGAAGACAAGTTTTGGGATAAGTTTATAGGACAATTGAAAATGTAGGGGGGTTGTGCGGCAACAACCCTTTTATTAGTTTGGAGGTGTAAGGACAATGAAACTAAAGACACATGAAGATATATCAAGCTTTTTAGAGGATTTAGCAGAACAGATTAAGTCTAAAAAGATTGATGTAAAGACAGGTGAAATATTAAAGGATATAGCAAAGGCAGGAACTTATAATTTAAAAGTAAAATCAGAGTATGAATATAAAGAGAAGGAACTTGAAGCCTATAAAGAGCAGACTAAAACCATGCAGGAACTAAAAGAGTTGTTAGGACAATGAGAGTAAGCAGACAGGCACAGAAACTAATTAAACAGGCTTCTGAAAGGCTTAAAGGCAATAAGAACACTAATGATAGTAAAGTATTCAATGACCTCTTAAATGACCTTACAGAAGCCATTATAAAGCCCACTATTAGATTATTAGATAAAGATATAAGCGACAAGGAATTAAAGGTATTTAGAGAGGATAGGGAAGCTTTAAAAGTTAAATTAGTTAATAAATATATTGAGAAGGCAAGGCAAGAAGGAGAACAGGAAACAGAGGAATTACTTTTAAATAGTGATGATTGGATTAATGACTATATTAATTTTATGATAGAAACTAAATTAGAAGAAAAGAAGCTTTTGCTTCAAGATAGGGAAAAAGTGAACAACTAATTTTTAGGGGTTTAACTGTTAACTATTTAGAGGGGGGAAGCTTCTTTTTATATATCTTGAAAGGGTGATTATATGATTAAGGAAATTGAAGAATTAAAGCAACTTATAGAAGGTTTTAAGAAAGATATTGAAGCATTGAGAAGGGAATATAGAACTAATTAAGGAGGTGATTAAATGAGAACAGAAACTATAATTACACATAATAGTATTGATATACCTTTAAGTGATAATAAGGTTAGTGAGTGGTTTATTTGTAAGAATTACAATGAAATAATTATCAATCTAATAAATCATAATGATGTATCTTCAAAGGTAGAAGTTGAATTTTCAAGTAATGGGCTTGATGTAGAAGCTAAAAAAGAAGTAATTGCTTCAGGAACAGGGCAATTAAGGAATGGAAAAGTAGAAACTCAATTAAGTTTTTTTAGGGTTAAGGTCTATAATGAAGACAGTAATTGAAACCATATGGTAAAGGCAATTGCTTTTTAAAAGATAATTAATAATCAATTTTAAGGGGGTGATTAAATTCATTAGCTTATAAGTAAGAACCACAGGCAATATTGATTTAGTCAGATAATATTGGACAGGAAAAAGGAAGACACCCATAAGTTAAAAACCTTCAAATTCTGTATTTAAAATATATAAATAAAGCCCTATAACTTCTTAACAGGAGGTTGTAGGGCTTTAAAGTCAATTTACAGCGTTTTTAGAGTTAATATTGTTACTATTTATTGATTCTTTATATAAGTTAGATAATGATGCTAATACCTCTTTCACTTGTTTACCTGCCATTCCATCGACTTGTAATTCATTCTTTTCTTGAAATTTAACAACAGATGAAATTGTTCTTTTTCCAATAAAACCATCTATTTCTCCACAATTATAACCTAATTGATTTAAAGCTTTTTGCAACAACTCAACTTCATCATTAGTATAGTTGAGAATATAAAATTTTAAAGCCTTATAGTAATCAATTTTTAATAATTGTTGCTTATAATTATTACTATTAGTAGGTTCATTATCTTTTAATAGTGATGATATATTAGTCGAATTATTTGAATAACCTGAATTATGATAGTGATAAGAACCCACAGGATATCCTGTTCCTTTACTTCTAACATAATGTCCTCCGTTAGAATCTGTTCTACCAGAATGTGCATATATATTACTTGTAACAGTAAAAATTAAAACTATAATTAATAAAATTAAATTGAATTTTGATTTAGTAGCTTTGTTTTTAAAAGTCATAATTATTTATTACTCCTCCTTATGTTATATAGTATATATGTAATTTACATAAAACTATTTTTTTACCTTCAAATAAATTATAAAAAATTCTTCTTAAAGTAAATATAGAAGGTATTACAAGCTTATTTAGAGAAGTTATTTAATAATAAGATTTTGTTTAGGAGGGGTAGGAATGAAAGATATTAATTTAATAACTTTAATTATAACTAATATTATTAGTGTTCTTATAGGTGTTTTAATAGGTGAACCTTTAAAGAAGCTGATAAATGGAGGGTATAAGAAAGATAAAGTACAAAAAAATAAAGATAAGATAATTGATTATTTAATTGCAAACAATAATATTTTTAGAACTAAAGATATTAAGGAGAATGTTTTAAATAAGTTGAAAATGGAAGAAGTATATAAATTATTAAAGCAATTAGAAGATGAAGGAGAAGTAAAGAATTGTAGGACTAATGATGAAAAGGAAATCAAGGATATATCTTGGATTTATATAAGGTAACAATAAATTAAAAAGTAGGGAAATAAAATTCCCTACCTCATTATAAGTCTATTTAAGCTTAATAGTTTTAGAGTGTTTATTCATTTGTTCAAGGGGATTAAATTTATTAAAATCTTGTTTTAAATCATCTTTAAACATATTTATATAATTCTTAACCATTTCAATAGAAGAATGACCTAAAATCTTTTGAAGCCTGAATATATCCCCACCTGATAAAATCCATTTTTTAGCGAAGGTATGACGCATTGCATGGATAGAAGTTATTTTAACCTCTCTATTTCTGTTATACCTTGCAATACTTTTTTTAACAGTTTCAGGGCTTATCTTTTTACCATATACAGTACAGAATAAATAATCTTCTTGTTCTCCTTCTCTATAATCTAAATATTCCTTTAATATTTTAATTAAAGAATTAGAAAGAGGGATAACTTGTGCTTTTTTATTTTTAGTATGTCGAAGGTTAATATAACCACTTTCAAAGTCTAAATCTTTTATTTTTATTTCTGTTAGAGTTTTAACCCTGTTACCAGTAGCAAGAAGATAATTAACTATAACCCAAGACCTATATTCAACAGAAGAGTATTTTTTAATATTAGGTTTAACTAATAGCTTTTCTAATTGTTCATCTGAATAGACTTCTTTAATCTTTTCTTGTGTCCTTAATAAATCAATTTTAAACTTATTCAAGTAACCTAATTCAATCCAGTAGTTAATAATAGACCTAATACCTCTTAACCTTGAATTAATAGAAGTATTATTAAGGTCATAGTTATCTTTCATAAATAAAATAAATTCTTCAATTGTTGTCTTATCAATAGTTTTAATTAAAGTATCTTTAGGTAGAAATTGACTAAAGTAATAATTGTAGGCACTCTTATAAAACTTAATAGTGCTTTCAGATAAGTTTTTAACTTTACAATGTCTTAAAAACTCTTTAAACCCTTCCTCTAAAGTTTTGTCCTGTTTTTTCTTATTCATTTTAATTTTAACCATAAAAAAACCCTCCTAAATTAAAAAATTCTGTCCATTGGATTAGTAAAAAACTTGTTAAAAATCCAGTGTACAGATTAGAGAGTTTGGTTTATTAAATTTTATAAGTATTCTAAAAAATACTCAATTTATTCTCAATTTAAATTAAGTGGTACCGAAGGTGGGACTCGAACCCACAAGGCCACGAGGACCATTGGATTTTGAATCCAACGCGTCTGCCAATTCCGCCACTTCGGCATAAATTAGATTGTCAATTTCCTTAACGACAATTAATATAATAACATACTAATTAATTTAATGCAAGAGTTTTTTTAGATTTTAAATCTTCCAGTTATCTCTTTTAATTCCTCGCCCATCTCAGCCAGTTGATTAGCAGAAGAGGTCAATTCCTGTGAGATATTTGTAATATTAGAAGTAGCAGTAACGATCTCATTACTATGGTTTGCTGCTTCATTAGTAGATAAAGTGATACCTTCTATCTGCTGACTGGATTCTAATAATGATTGGTGAATCTTATTAAAGAAAGTACCAATCTGATCTAAAATAACTTGGCTCCCTTCAGTCAAGTCCTTACTTAAAGATATAGAATGCATAGCTTTATCACTGCCTAGTTGGGTCTCATTGATTAATTTAGTAATCTCCTCAGTTGCTTTAGTTGTTTCACTGGCTAAGTTTCTAATCTCTTCGGCAACTACAGAGAAACCATGACCACCTTCACTACTTCGGGCAGCTTCAATAGAGGCATTTAAAGCCAGGAGGTTTGTATTTTTAGCAATATTATTGATGATGTTTATGATATTACCAACTTCATCAGTCTTATTTTTCAAGTTTAAGATAATTTGATTAGTATTATTTACAGACTTAATCAAGTTATTTAATTGGTCTATAAAAGAGTCAACTAATATTTTTCCATCATTACTTACATCAGTGTTTCTTTGAGCAAATTGATTAATCTGTTCACTAGTAGCGGCTATCTGTTGAATACTAGCAGAAATCTCTTCTACGCTATAGCTAGTCATATCAATAGTAGCTTCAGACTCTTGGGCAGAAGAAGAGACCCTTTGACTTGCATCAGAAAGTTTATGGATATCTTCATTTAAACTTTTGATAATGAAGCGTTGGCTACTAATTAAGTTATTGAAGGAATTTGCCAGATCTCCTATTTCATCCTGTTGTGTTAAATTGATAGATTCAGTCAAATCACGATTTTCAGCACTTTTCATACCTTCCATTAACGCTTGTATAGGCTCAATTATATAGTTAGAGAATTTAACAGCAACTATTATAATAGCTAGGGTAATTCCTAAGATTAGAATCACAATTGTCCGAATTAATATATTAGTAACTTTACTATAAGCCACTTTAGCATTCTCTTCAATGATAACTCCCCAACCTAATGTTTCAATATGTTTATATGAAGCTAATAATTTTTTATTTCCATTGTAATAGGTTAGAAGGTCAATTTCTTTCTTATCCCTTATTCTTTTGTTAATAGGGGAATCCTTTATATTTTTCTGTCTTAGAACCTTTTCACTATAGTTAGGGTGAGCAATCAGTGTGCCTTCTTTATCTATTACATAGATGGTTTTTGTAGCACTATGTATAACTAGTTTCTGTAATTCTTTAAGGTTTATATCTGCTGCAATTACCCCCATGATTCTTGTGTGGTAATCTTTAAGGGGTACCGCAATGGTTACAGTTGGTCTGTAAGTCTGTTCTGAGATATAAGATTTAGAGATTTGAATCTCTCCACTAATAGCAGGCTTAAACCAAGGCTTATCTTTATAGTTATCTAAACTTTCCCTAGTAATAGATGTTAAATCACCGTTTCTATTCATAACATAAAGACTTTCGAATAGGGGGAATTTATTCTTTACTTCCCGCAATGTGGACAGTTGTTTAGTATAGTTCATTGACTTAATACTGTCTAATTCTGAAATATATTCTATCAAATTAATTCTTTGAGTTAAATTATTCTCTAATGTATTTGTAGCATTATCTATCAAATCTATACTCTCTTCTCTAATATCTCTCTTTAATTTAGTGACCTCTTGAGTATAAGTGAATATGCTATACACTAATAGAGGAGTAACTGTTAACAAATCATGACTAACGTAAGTTTGTTTTTAAGTCCAAGATTACGATTAAATTTTAAATTCAACTTTAATTTATAATTTAATTTCATTTTATTTCTGCTCTCCTTCTTTACTAAATTTATATTAAAGCATAGCATAATTAACATCTCATATCAAGGTTAACAGATATGTATCGACTTTATGAGAAAGATTATTATAAAGAATAATGAATAAAACATAAGATAAGTTAGCAAATTAAGATTAATAAATTTATTAAAGGAGGGGCTAAAAATGATTTCTTTTTTATTAGATAAATTAAAGCCTTCCAAAAATAAAAAACAGAATAATTTAAATAGCCAATTAACAGAAAAAAAAGTTTCTAAAAATCTTAATGTAAATTTAGAAATTATTAGAAACACATTTGGGGAAAGTAATGATATAGTGATTCACAAGTTCAATATATCTAATGAATATGAAACTCAGGCAGCTATCATATATATAGATGGGTTAGTTAATAAAGATATGATTTTAGAAAGTGTTCTAAAGCCATTAGTAACTAACTATGAGAACAAAGATGAACTTCCAACTAATATTAAAACAATAGAAAGTAAACTGATTTGTTCATTAGATAGTATTCATTTAAGTTTATTAAATGAAATAATTGATGAAACTTTAAATGGGAATACTATATTAATTGTTGATGGTTTAGATCAAGCTTTAAGTATTTCTTCACAAGGTTGCGAGAACAGGGGCGTACAAGAGCCAAAAATAGAAGTAAATGTGAGAGGGCCAAGAGAAGGGTTTTCAGAATTATTGTCATTGAACATGTCACTTATACGTCGTAAAATAAAATCACCAAAATTGACATTTAAAAACTTTAAGGTAGGTAGAGTAACAAAAACTAATGTTAGTATAGCCTATATAAAGGACATTGCTGAAAATTCTTTAGTAGAGGAAGTAGAAGGTAGAATAAGCGGGATAAAAACAGATTCTATACTTGAATCAGGATATATAGAACAGTTAATAGAAGACGCTCCTAAATCCTTATTTCCTACAATTGCAAATACCGAAAGACCCGATGTAGTAGCGGCAAAATTATTAGAAGGTAAAGTAGCTATTATAACTGAAGGAACTCCTTTTGTATTGACAGTACCGATGTTATTTGTGGAAAATTTTCAAAAAGCTGAAGACTATTATTCAAGAGCATTTTTATCAAGCCTTATCATTAATTTGAGATTTATAGGATTTGCCCTTAGTTTATTGATACCTGCTATATATGTAGCCTTTACAAGCTTTCACCAAGAAGCAATACCTACTCCACTATTGATTAGTATGGCTATTTCCAAAGAAGGTGTTCCTTTCCCAGCTGTTGTAGAAGCTTTATTAATGATAACAACCTTTGAGATACTTCGAGAAGCTGGAATCAGATTACCAAGACCAATAGGTCAAGCTGTTAGTATTGTAGGAGCATTAGTTATAGGAGAAGCTGCTGTGTCGGCAGGATTGGTGTCAGCACCAATGGTAATAGTTGTAGCTTTTACTGCAATTACATCTTTTATGATAACACCTTTGTATGATGTATTGAGTATTTTAAGGATTCTGTTTATACTTTCTTCAAGTTTTATGGGGATAGTTGGGATTAGTGCTAGTTTATTAATTGTTTTAATTCATTTAGCTTCTCTTCGGTCTTTTGGGATACCTTATTTATTTCCATTAGCTCCAGTAGAATTAAAAGACTTAAAAGAAATATTCATTAGAACTCCTATTAAATCAAAGGATAATTATAGTTATTATAATTCATCTGATAAAAAGAAACAAGGTGATTTAGATGATTGAAAAAAATAAATTCTTACTAGTTATTAATATAATAATTCTTTTAGTTTTCAGCGGTTGTACAGGAGCTAGGGAAATTCAAGATTTAGCAATGGTATCTGCTCTAGGAATAGATAAGGGTGAAGAAGATGAATTAAAGATAACATCTCAAATTATAAACCTTAGTAAGTCAGGAAATACCCAAGAAGGAGGGAGTGGAATATCTTTTGAAAATATAACTAAAACTTCTACTAATATCTTTGATGCCATTAGAAATACTACCCTTAACATTAATCAAAAGTTATATTACCCTCATATGAAAGTAATAGTCTTAGGAGAAGAGGCTGTTAAGAATAATTTTACCCAAAATATAGATTTTTTTATTAGGGATCCTGAGATAAGAAGTACGACAGGAATATTAATTTCTAGAGATAAAGCTAGTGAAATATTGAAAGTAATTCCACCAAGCTCTCAAACTATAAATGGCTTTTATATAGATGATTTAATAAAAGTAGCTTATGCCAATTCAATGGTTACTGAAGTTACACTTCAAGATATAACTGAAATTTTAGCAAATAAAACTACCTCCCTAACAGTTCCATATATTGTGATTAATGAACATGATAAATTAGAATTAAAAGGAATGGCAATTATAAAAAGAGAACGACTAGTAGGAAAATTAAATTATAAAGAAAGTAGAGGACTATTATGGGTGTTAGGCAAAGCTAAAAGTGGTATTATAAAAATAAAAGATGAAAAAGGTCAGAGAATATCTTTGGAAATGATAAGGTCTAAGAGTAAAGTAACTTCTCAGATTAAAGGTAATCAAATAACTATGACAATTAAAGTTACAGAAGTTGGGAATGTAGGAGAGTATATGGGGAGCCAACAATGTACTCCAGAAGTGATTAAAAAGTGTATTGCTCGTAAAGAAAAAGTAATAACTGAAGAAATAAAAACTACCATAGAAAAAGCGCAAAATTTAAATGCTGATATATTTGGATTTGGACAGATTATACATCAAGAACATCCACAAAGGTGGAAGGAAATTAAAGATGATTGGGATCAAATATTTCCAAGAATCAATACCAAAATAATTGTTAAAAGCGCAATTGAAAGAGTAGGTATAATTAATAAGACTATTGGTCGTTAAATTTATTTTATGATAAAGTGTATTTATATGGAGGAATTAAGTTATGTCTTTAGAAGAAGGAAGGATATCAAGGCTCCAATTATTTCTTTTAGTAAGTGGTTTTATTATGGGTGCTGAACTGATTACGTCTATTACCTCTATTAATGTTGGAAAATATAATTTCTTAGTTATGATTGGTGCAATAGTTGAAGGAGTTATTATTGCATATATATTTATATCTCTTATTGAAAAGTTTCCTGGAAAAACATTGGTTGGAATAAATGATGTGATTTATGGAAAGTATTTAGGGAGAATCATCTCTAGTTTATACATAATTCATTTTATTCTTTCAATTTCATTACATGTTAGATATTTTGGTGATTTCTTTTTAAGTTTATTGTTTCCAGAAATGCCACTTGTATTTATAATGTCCTTACTATTAATAATAGCTAATTATTCTATTAAAAATGGTATTGAAGTTATGACACGTTGCAGTTTCATCTTAATCATCATGTTCGTCAGTGAAGTGGTAATTACAACAGTATTATTGATTCCCCAAATGGATTTTAGTAATTTTCTTCCCCTTTTTGATATTGAACTAAAATCTTTTTTAAAAGCGGTACATGCAATGGCAGCGATTGTTTTTGGAGATTTAATTGTTTTTTTCATGATAATACCCTATGTGAATGAGACAAAAAATATTAAAAAAACTACAATAGCAGGGATACTTTTTGGAGGGTTTATACTACTAATAATACTCTTTCGTAATATTAGTATTCTAGGTGTTACTGCTCGGATTTATTCATATCCTTCCTTTCAAAGTGTTAGATTAATTAATATAAGAGAAGTGATTAGTAGAATAGAAATATTGGTGGTTGCCGGTGTTATCTTTTTAATGTTTTTAAGAGTAGCAGTTATCTATTATAGTTCTATTATAGGAATGGCTAAGTTGTTGAATTTGAGGTCTTATCTTCCTTTGATAACTCCTATTGGAATTATTGCTCTTAATATAGGTCTGTTGCTTATTGAAAATACTATTGAACAATTTGAATTTGGGTTAGAGACTTATCATATATATGCTGTTCCCTTTGAAATCGGGATCCCTTTATTATCTCTTATAATTGCTAAATTTAAAAGAAAGGAATACTTAAATTGATTATTTTAATAGTTGTTGTATTTGTTATGATAATTAGAATTGAGATTCCAAAGATGATTAAAGAAGAATATTGGCGGGAATTAGTGTATTATTCTTTATTGCTCTTTATTGGATTTGTTTTATCAATCTTGAACTTTTATAATGTAGATATTATAAGTCCTATTAAAATAATAGAGTCTATTATTGATAAAATTTTTTGAATTTATATAAATTAAAATCTAGGAGATTTAATCTCCTAGATTTTAATTTATGATAATAGGTTAGTATTACTCATGATCTCTTTTAATACAGTTGTGATTGCAGTATTTTTAGCAATCTCTTTTGCATTTTCCCAATCTTTATTATAAGCTGCTTCAATTAACTCTATTGGAAGGTTAGTGTTGATAGAGATAGCTTCTACTAATCTAGCTTGAGCTGATTCTTCAAGGCTTTCCCAATCTTGAGTAAAGATAGCTTGTACCTCTCCAATAGTTAATCCTTGCTCTAATAATGTCATAGTAACTTCTTGCTTTAATCTAGGAGTAACAGCCTCCCAGTCACCTTCAGCAATTGAAACTAATTCTTCAGCACTTAAGATATTTCCAGTTAAACTACTTACTTTAGTAGCTACATCATCTTTGGTAATTAATCCATAAGCCTTTAGATAACTTACCTTCTTATACTTATCTAAGATAATAAAGGCTTCATCAGAAATAAGCATCTTATCTAAGTTAACTATTTGATTATTCCTACCAATTAAAGTAGTTGACCCTAAACTTAAGTTTCTAATTTGATTACCAGCTTTGATTTTAACCTGTCTAGAGATTGGGTAAGTTTCGATAATCTGTCCTTTAACTACCTCTAAGTTGCCTAAATTAGCAATCAACTTGGCACTTTCTGCTCTAGTAACATTATTGTTTGGTTTGAAGTTACCATCTGGGTAACCGTTAATGATATTTAATCTAGTAGCAATTGCGATAAAGTTACTTGCCCAGTGATTATTATTTACATCAAAGTAGAAATTACTATTTAGCTCAATAGCATTTTGTTCATTATTTAACTCTAAGCTACGAGCTAACATAGTGATAATCTCTGCTCTAGTAATTGGATTATATGGTCTAAAGGTTTTGTCAGGATATCCTGTGATAATTCCCTTTTCAACCAAGGCTGAGATATAACCTCGTGCAGAGTGATTACTAATATCAGTTAGTTCTGTATTCATAGATGTGTTCAAATTCAGAGCCTTAGCTAGAGAGTAAGCAAATTCACCTCTAGTAATAGCTTGATTAGGTTTGAAGTTTCCATCTTGATATACATACATAACACCTTTATCTAATAAAGGACTGATATATTCTAAGGCCCAGTGATTTTGTGAGACGTCTTGTGGTCGATAAGCCATAGCTGGGACTGCTAAAGTCATTAATACTGTTAAAACTAAGATACTTGTTACGATTCTTTTTAGCATCGTAAGCACTCCTTTCTAGTTTGTTTTGTTTTATATCAAAATATTAACATATATTTACGAAAAAATCCATATGATCCTCTTTGTAATTTATGGAATTTTGAAGATAATAACTAGTGATTGGTAATTAGTGATTAGTAAAGAGTAATAATAAATAATATGTTTCGCGAAACTGAGTGTAGTATATTAATTTAGAATGAAATTTAATGGATATATTGTGACACTTTCAGACCTCACCCCCTACCCCCTCTCCTACCTTATGAGAGGGGGAATCAAGACTCTTTTACTCCCTTCTCCTAGTGTAGGAGAAGGGTCGGGGATGAGGTAGATGTTTTGAACTTAACTATCAACTGTACACTGAAATAAAGTGTCGCAATATTACTATATAGCATCATATTCAATTTTAAATTATACAATCTAAGCTATAGGGTATAATAACCCTAGTTAAATACAGACTAAACTTCTATTCTTAAAGGATTTTAAGAGTTTTTAATGAAATATATCAAGTACTAAGATTAAGTTTTAGATTGGGTATGAGCAATGTTAATGATGAATTTATTATTAATAAGCTCTTATTCTTTAAATATATAAAGGAGGAAATAATCTTGTCACAGAAAGAGCTATACTTATTAGATGGAAACAGTTTAACCTATCGTGCTTTTTATGCACTACCAACGACTTTGACCAAATCTGATGGAACTATCACCAATGCGGTCTTTGGTTTTACTAAGATGTTATTGACATTAATTGATAATGAAGCTCCCGACTCTATTGGGGTTGCTTTTGATGTGGGGAAGAAGACCTTTCGCCATCAGGCTTATGAGGATTATAAAGGAACTAGAGAGAAGACACCTGATGAGTTAAGACCACAGTTTAAGTTAGTAAAGGATGTTTTAGAGGCTTTAAAGATACCTTTCTTTGGAATGGAGGAGTATGAAGCTGATGACTTGATTGGTACTTTAGCTAAAAGGGCAGAGTCAGAAGGATATAAAGTTACTATTGTAACTGGAGATAGAGATGCTTTGCAGTTAATTAGTGAGAATATTAGAGTTATGTATACTCGCCGAGGGATTACCGATATCGTCGATTATAACTTAGATAAATTTAGAGAAGATTATGACTTGGAGCCAATCCAATTAATCGATAAGAAGGGCTTAATGGGAGACACCTCTGATAATATTCCTGGTGTTGATGGAATAGGAGATAAGACTTCAACTAAATTATTAAAGGAGTTTGGTACACTAGAGAAGCTCCTAGAAAATATAGATAAGGTAAGTGGTAAAAAGAGAAAAGAAACATTAGAGAAGCAAGCTGATAGGGCAAGAATGAGTAAGGAATTGGCTGCTATTAAGTTGGATGTACCAATAGATATCGATTTTGAAAGCTTGAAGGTCTCTAATTTTAATAATGAAGAGGCTTATAAATTATTTACTGAATTAGAATTTACCAGTCTAATCTCTTATATTGGTGGACATAAAGAGGTAAAGGACTTTAGTTATAAAGAGATAGATTCTTTAGAAGGTTTTAGGAGCTTAGAGTTAGGGGAGAAGCTAGCGATTAACTTAGATTTAAGTGGAGAGAAATTAAATAGAAAGTTAAAGAACATAACTATCTCTTTAACTGATAATCAGAATTACTATATAAACCTAAAGGAAGAGGAATTGTTGGAAGGGTTAAAAGGAATTATAGCAGATAAAGAGCTTTTGATGCTAGAGGGAAAAGAGCAGATTAGATATTTATTACAACAAGGTATCAAGGTTGATACTTTAGTCTTTGAGCCATTACTAGCCGATTATCTATTAAAGCCTAGTGAACAAGAGAAGAGTTTTGCAGAGTTGGTACAAGGTCATCTACAGCGGGCTTTACCAGAAGCTGATGATAAAGAGTTATTGATATTAAAGACAAAACTATTATTTGACTTAGAAGAGGAATTAATCAATAAATTAGAAGAGAATGACCTCTTAAAACTATATAAAGAGGTAGAATTGCCATTGCTGAATGTATTAGCAGAGTTGGAGTTAAATGGTATCAAGGTAAGTAAAGAGGGATTAGAAGAATTAAATATTAAGCTTAAAGAGAAGATAGCTAATATAGAGGAGAGGATTTATGAGTTAGCAGGTGAAACCTTTAATCTCAACTCTCCAAAACAATTGGGGGTAATCTTATTTGAAAATTTAGGTTTACCAGTAATTAAGAAGACAAAAACAGGATACTCTACTAGTGCTAGTGTCTTAGAGAAGTTAGAGGATAAGCATGAGATTATTCCATTAATCTCTCAATATCGTACATATACTAAATTACAGTCTACTTATGTTGAGCCTTTAGAAGAATATATCAATGAAGATACTGGAAGGATACACACTACCTTCAATCAGCGAGTAACTGCCACAGGTAGATTAAGTAGTGCTGACCCTAATCTACAGAACATTCCAATCAGAAGTGAAGAGGGTCGAGAGATTAGAGATGTATTTGTAGCAGAAGAAGGTAAGAAATTGTTAGCTGCTGATTACTCACAGATTGAATTAAGGGTATTAGCACATATCTCTGATGATGAAGGCTTGAAGGAAGCCTATCAACAAGGTTTAGATATACATACCAAGACTGCTAGTGAAATCTTTGATATTCCTTTAGATGAAGTAACTAGTAATGAACGACGTAAAGCAAAAGCAGTCAACTTCGGTATCGCTTATGGAATTAGTGATTGGGGACTTGCCAAAAGGCTAAATATCAGTAATAAAGAAGCTCAAGAGTTTATTGAACTCTATTTCAGTCGCTATCCTAAGGTTAAAGAATATATGGATAATACAATTAAACAGGCAAAAGAGGAAGGTTATGTGACTACTGTCTTTAATAGAAAGAGATATCTGCCAGATATTAATAGTAAGAATTATCATAAACGGGAGTTCGCTAAGCGGATGGCAATTAATACTCCAATTCAAGGTACAGCTGCCGATATTATGAAGATTGCAACTATTGATGTAGCAGAGGCATTAAAAGTAGAAGGCTTAAATGCCAAAGTACTATTACAGGTACATGATGAGTTGGTATTGGAAGTGCTTGAAGATGAATTAGAGCTAGTACAGGAGCTAGTTAAAAAGAAGATGGAACAGGCTGTTCAACTAGATGTCAAATTAGAGGTTGATGTTAAGGTTGGAGATAGCTGGAATAAGATGGAGTAAGAGCAGTTGACGGTTGACAGCTAAAAGCTCATACCTCACCCTAACCCTCTCCTCATCTCAGGAGAGGGAACAAAAGATGAAAGAGAAGTATTCTCCCTCTCATTAGTTAAGGAGAGGCCGGTTTTGCATGAAGTGGTCGATAGACCCGAAAGGGAGCTAGGGGGTGAGGTGTGAAATTATACACTGTACTTAAAGGGGGTTATAAGGTGTTATCAGATAAATTAATCAAACAGATTTTGCAGGTTGCTTTAGAGAGTGGTGGGGATTTTGCTGAGGTCTATTTTGAAGATTCGATTAATAATGTAATGACCTTAGAAAATTCTAGAATTGAACGGGTAAAGACAGGTTATGATTTGGGGGTAGGTGTGAGAGTCTTGACAAAAGATAAGGTCTCTTATGCCTATAGCGATGATTTGACTAAGGAATCCTTATTACAGATAGCTAAGGTAGCTGGTGCGGCAAGTCAAGGTACTAGTAAGGTATCGGTAGTGGATTTAACTAAAGGTACAGTAAACTTAATCCACCCAATTAAGGTCAGGCCAGAAGAGATAGAGAAAGCTAAGAAAGCCACAATTATGAAAAGGGCAAATAAGGCAGCTTTAGATTATGATGATAGTATTAGGCAGGTTATGGTTAGTTACTTTGACAATACTAAAAAGGTGATGATAGCCAACTCTGAAGGATTATATGTAGAGGATGAAAGGATACATACTAGAATGATGGTTAGAGCTGTTGCTAGTGATGGTAAGAGTATGCAGACTGGAAGTGAAAGTCCAGGCTTACATATGGGCTTTGAATTATTCGACAAGTATCCTCCAGAGGAGATTGGTAGAGAAGCAGCTCGACAAGCAGTCACTATGCTAAAGGCTGCTCCTGCTCCTTCTGGCAAGATGCCTGTTGTTATTAATAACGGATTTGGCGGTGTCTTATTCCATGAGGCCTGTGGTCATGGGATGGAAGCAGATGCTATTCAGAAGAACTCTTCAGTCTTTGCTGGTAAAGTAGGAGAACAGGTTGCATCTAAGCTGGTTACAGCCGTTGATGACGGAACAGTACTGAATGCTTGGGGCTCTTATGGTGTCGATGATGAGGGGCATCAGGCTCAAAGAAATGTATTGATTAAGGATGGAATCTTACAGGACTATATGTATGATTTAAAAGCGGCTCGTAAAGAATCAAGAGTAGGAACTGGAAATGGTCGCAGAGAGTCCTATCAATCTATTCCTCTTCCTCGGATGACCAATACCTTTATAGAGAAAGGTGAATCTAAGCCTAGGGATATTATAGCTGCTGTAGATAATGGATTATATGCTAAGAAGTTAAGTGGTGGTCAAGTTGAGACTGCTACAGGGGAGTTCATATTTACCGTAGCAGAGGGTTATTTGATTAAGAATGGTAAGCTTGCTGAACCAGTTAAAGGAGCAAGCCTGATTGGTAGAGGAATAGATGTACTCAATAAGATTGCAATGATAGGTGATGATTTAAAGTTGGCTCCAGGGATGTGTGGGAAGGCTGGTCAGAGTATCCCAGCCGCTGTTGGTCAACCTACATTATTAGTTGAAGAGATTACCGTTGGTGGTACAGAGAGGAGGGGGAACTAATTATGTCTAAATTAAATTTAACTGATTTAATCGGCAAAGCCCAAGACCTTGGTGCAGAGGATGTAGAGTTTTACTATGAAGTATCTGAAGATAATAGTATTGAGGTCTATGAAGGTGAGGTTGAGAGTTTAGAATCGGCACATTCTAAAGGCTTAGGAATTAGAGTCTTTGTTAAGGGGAAGATGGGATTTGCTTACACTACTAACTTTAATGATGGAGTGATAGAGAAGGTGATTAGAGAGGCTATTGCTAATGCTAAGATAGCAGTAGAGGATGAACATCGTACCTTAGCTAATGGTGATTATGATTATAAAGAGCTTGATATCTATAATCCCCAATTCCTAGAAAGTAGTGTAGAGGATAAGATAGATTTAATCCTAAATATGGAGAAAGCTGCTTTAGAGTATAGTGATAAGGTAGAGAGTGTGATTAGTGCTGGTTATGGAGATAATACTTCAGAGATTACTATCGTCAACTCAAAGGGTCTTAATCAAAGCTACAAGAGTAATACCTGCTATGCCTATCTTTATGTAATGGCAGGTGAAGGGGAGGAGAAGCAGACAGGTTCAGCTTTAAGCTATGGACGTGGTTTAGATGATTTAACACCAGTTAAAACAGGAGAAGAAGCTGCTAAAAATGCTATAAAATTATTAGGTGGTAAGCAGGTTAACTCTCAAGAAGCACCTGTTGTCTTTACCCCTGAAGTTGGTAGTATGTTCTTATACCTCTTAGCTAGTACTCTAACAGCAGAAGCGGTACAGAAAGGTCGTTCTCTTTTTGTAGATAAATTAAATCAAGTTGTCGCTTCTAAGAAGGTAAGCATTATTGATGATGGAACCTTAGAGGCAGGATTAGCAACTGCACCCTTTGATGATGAAGGTGTACCATGTACTCCCACTAATATCATTGAAAAAGGTGTTTTAAAGAATTATTTATATGATATCTATACAGCCAATAAAGATAAAGTAGAGTCTACAGGTAATGCTCAGCGTTCTTATCGGGGAATTCCTAGTGTAGCACCAAGTAATTTCTATTTAGAAGCAGGAGAAGAGCACTTAGCAGATATTATCGGTGGAGTAGAGAATGGATTCTATGTACATAAGGTTATCGGTCTATTTAGTGGTGCAAATACCATCTCTGGTGACTTCTCTGTAGGAGCTACAGGGCAATGGATAGAGAATGGTGAGATCAAGCAAGCGGTCAGTGAAGTGACAATTGCTGGAAATTTGATTGATTTCCTTAAAGATATCGAAGAGCTAGGTGATGATTTGAAGTTCAATCCAATGGTTGGTTCCTTTGGTTCACCTACCTTTAAGGTTAAGAAGTTAGCGATAAGTGGGGCGTAAGGAGTGACTAGTTAATATAAGTTTAAAAGTAGGTTTATGTGTGAATATTACGATATTTTTATAATTTAGTTTTACTTATTAAAAGGTTTTGAATCGAAAAAAATTCCTGTTTGAACGAAGCAAGAATTGATCAAAAAATTAGAGTTTAATTAAATTTATAATAAGAAATAAAATAAATGATAATAGTCTATACTTTGATTGCTGAGTGAGTTGGAATTTTTTTTAGACCTTTTGGTTACTTTTAAGGCAATGCTAAAAGTAGCACGAGAAAAAGCTGATAAGCTTTCTCGTAATAGTTTTTAAAGTTTTATTTATTTTTAGAATTAAGATAATATATTACAATAATTATTACCAATAATTATTCTTATAATCCCTTCTAATTTTAGTTAAACTAGAATTAGAAAGGGGTAGATTGCATGGAAGAGAGCTTATATTATTGTCCAATCTGTGATAAAGATACTTTACACGATTTATTGGGTGAGAATAATGATAATGTAAGTATTCAATGTACTCTTTGTCATACCAAGACTGTAGCTGAACCAGAAAATTTCCATAATTATGAAGAGGTATCTATGGAGTGGGATTCAGAGATAAAGAGTATTTTAGATAGCTGGGAAGAGTAAGAGAGGGTCTTTAATCAGAAATCTGATTAAAGACCTTTGCAAATAGAGGAGGATATATATGAAGGAATATAGTCATAAGATTAGGGTTACTTATGAAGAGACCGATAAGATGGGAGTAGTCTATTATGCTAATTACTTACGTTGGTTTGAGATAGCTAGAACGGAACTTTTACGACAAGAGGGGCTTATCTATAGGGATTTAGAGGAGAATGGAATCTTATTACCAGTCTTAGAATCCCACTGCAATTATCACCATCCAGCCCTCTATGATGATTTAGTCAAGCTGGTTACTAAGATTAAAGATTTACGTCGAGCTAAGATTACTTTTGAATATGAGATACTCCGTTTAGAGGATGATAAACTATTGGCTACAGGTACTACTGTTCATCCTTTTGTGAATAGTGACTTTAAACCAATATCTTTGAAGAAGGAATTCCCTAAGTTATGGGAGATAATAGAGCAAAGTTTTGATAATAAAAATTAAAGTGTGGTATAATGAATTAAGATTAAGGTTAAATAAAGAATTTTAGGTTTTTTGAATAGATTTATTAATGAATTTACTTAAACTTAGACTAAAATTTATTTAGGAGGTTTAACGATGCCTGAACTACCTGAAGTACAGACAGTAGTGAATACATTATATTCAAGGGTGATAGATAAAGAGATTATAGATGTAGAAGTTAAGCGTGATGAATTGATTGCTAATGTTAGTGCAGAGGAGTTTAAGACTAAGTTAGTTGGAGTTAAGATTGAGAATGTAAGAAGAAGAGGAAAGTATATCATTATTGAATTAGATAATGGTTATTATCTTGTAGGGCATTTAAGGATGACAGGATACTTCTTCTATACTCAAAAGGAGAGTAAAGTAAGTAAATATGATTGTATCTTCTTTAAATTCAAGGGGGAGGATGAGTTAAGATTAGGTAGTAAGCGGAAGTTTACTCGTATCTATTTAGTTGATGATTTAAAGGATGCAGGAAGCTTAACCAAGTTAGGACCTGAGCCTTTAAGTGATGAATTTACCCTAGATAGATTTAAAGAAATGATAGATAAGCGTAAGGGTAAGATGAAACCTTTACTTCTAAATCAGAGATTCTTAGCAGGTCTTGGCAATATCTATGTAGATGAGGCTTTATTCCTCTCTAAGATACATCCCTTGCGCAGTGCTGATACCTTAAAGGATGATGAGATTAAAAGACTCTATTATGCTATTGTTAAAGTATTGAGTGATGGAGTGGAACATCGAGGGACTACCAAGTGGGATTATGTAGATGCTAGTGGAGAGTCAGGTAGCCATCAGAATTATCTGATGATTTATGATAAAGAAGGGAAAGAATGTAGTGAATGTGGAACCAAGATAGAAAAAATAAGAGTAGGAGGACGGGGAACATATTTCTGTCCCGATTGTCAGAAGCAGGGGGAATAATTTAAGATGGGTTTATTACAATTAAAAGAAGGAAGTAAGTATTATCCTGAAAAGGTTATCTTTGAGGATATATCATTACAGATTGAAAAGAATGATAGAATTGGTCTAATTGGAGTCAACGGTACTGGAAAATCGACTTTAATTAAGATTTTGGCAGGTTTAGAGCATCTAGATGAAGGGCAAATCCTAACTAGCAATGATTTAGAGATTGGCTATTTGGCTCAAAGCTTTGGATTAAATTTATCTAAGGAGCTCTATTCAGAAATGTTAACAGTCTTTGAGGATATCTTTGCTTTAGAAGATAGATTACGGGCTTTAGAAGTGGAGATGAGCCAGTGTAATGGTGATGATTTAGAGAAGATAATGAATCGTTATAGCCATCTTCGTGAAGAGTATGAGCAGAGTGGAGGCTATCAGATTGAGAGTCGGATTAAAGGTGTATTAAAGGGGTTAGGCTTTAGAGATGATCAGTTTGATAATAATATGAGTGATTTTAGTGGTGGACAGAAGACTAGGGCAGCTTTGGCTAAGCTATTATTACAAGAACCAGAGTTACTGTTATTAGATGAGCCTACTAACCATTTAGATTTGGAATCTAAGGAGTGGTTAGAGGATTATCTTAATAGTTATTCTGGGGCTATAGTGATTATCTCCCATGACCGCTATTTCTTAGATAAGGTAGTCAATCGGATTTGGGAGCTGGAGAAGGGGCGGTTAGAGAAGTATAAAGGCAATTACTCTTTCTATCAGAAAGAGAAGCCACAACGTCTATTAACCTGGCAAAGAGAATATGAAAAACAGCAGGAGAAGATAGAGAAGACTGAAGCCTTTATCAGAAAGTATAAAGCTGGGGTTAAGTCTAAACAGGCTAGAGGAAGGCAGAAACAGCTCGATAGGCTAGAGATAATTCCTAAACCTCCAACTCTGGATAGAGCCAAAATTGAATTTAAATCCGAGACTGTAAGTGGACAAGAGGTGTTAGCAGGGGAAGATTTAAGTAAGTTTTATGAAGATACATTGATATTTAAAGATGTTAATTTTAAAATCTATCGTGGTGAAAAGATAGCATTGGTGGGAGCTAATGGTAGTGGAAAATCGACATTATTTAAAATCCTCTTAAATAAGATAGATAAAGACTCAGGTCAGATTAAATTTGGAACTAAGGTTAAAGTAGGCTATTTCTCCCAAGAGCATGAAGAGCTTAGTCATGAATATAACCTGCTTGAAGAGATGATGAAGGTTAAAGGTATGACTACAAGTCAAGCTCGAGATGTTCTAGCAAGGTTCTTATTTAAAGGTGATGATGTCTTTAAGAAGGTAGGTACTTTAAGTGGTGGAGAGAAGGGAAGATTGGCTTTAGCCAAACTATCAGTTCAAGATTTTAATCTATTATTATTAGATGAGCCTACCAACCACCTTGATATAGAATCTAAGGAGATATTAGAGGATGCCTTAAAGGATTATCCTGCTACAATCCTTCTTATCTCCCATGATAGATACTTCTTAGATAAGTTAGTTGATAAAATTTTCGCCCTACAAGATAAGACCTTAATAGAGTACTTAGGTAATTATTCCCATTACCGAAGAGAATATTTAAAGTATCTAGAAGAAAAAGAAGCCCAGAAGAAAATAATTCAAGAGAGAAAGAGACAAAATAATGAGAAGAAGCAAAAAAAGTCCATTGATTTAGATAAGCTAGAAGAGGAGATTATGGAGCTTGAGAATAGATTAGAAGAACTAGAAGAGCAATTTAATTTAGAAGAGGTCTGCACAGATACTGAAAAGTTAACAAAATTGCATCAGGAGTATGAGTCTATCAAAACTCAATTGGAAGAACACTATCTACTTTGGGAAGAAGCAATTTAATCACAGTAATGCTCCTTCCATCATATTTTGGTTATAGGTATTAAATATGATGGAAGGAGGGATTTTATGGATTTGCTTGCCATATTTATTTTAGCTTTTGCAGTTAGTCTTGATGGATTTATAGTAGGGATTACCTATGGTTTGAAGAAGATAAAGATTGGTCTTTTACCGATACTTATTATCAGTCTATCTTCAGGAATGACAATTTTAGCATCTATGACTTTGGGAAGGTTATTAGCCAGTTTCCTTTCCCCAAGTGGTGCTGAAAAGATAGGCGGGATTTTACTAATCTTTATTGGAATTTGGTTATTATACCAATCAATTAGAGAACTTTTACATACAAATAATGATGAGGATAATCAAGAAGATAATCCAAAAGAGATATTTACCTTTAAGATTGAGTCTCTTGGTTTAATTATTAATATTTTAAAAGAGCCAGTTAAGGCTGACTTCGATTATTCTGGGGTTATCAGTAATAAAGAAGCCTTATTTTTGGGGGTAGCTTTAGCTTTAGATGCTTTTGGTGCTGGAATTGCAGCAGCAATGACAGGATATGATTCATTATTAACAGCAGTTTCTGTTAGTGGCTTTAAATTTATTCTGTTAACTGGTGGAATTTACCTAGGTAAACAGATTGAATCCTTAGTATTTAGTGATAAAATAAGGCTTTTACCAGGGATTATTTTGATCTTATTAGGATTATCTAAATTATTTTAATAATTATTAGTATCATTATCAGTAATCAGTATCAATCAAAAATAATACTGATTACTGGTACTTTTAATTAAAAAGGAGCGATAAAGTTGAAGGTAGGTTTAACTGGAGGGATAGCTAGTGGTAAAAGCACTGTCTCTAAGTATTTAAAAGAGTTAGGTGCTGTGATAATAGATGCTGATAAGATTGCCCATTCTTTAATGGAACCTAAGAAGATACTATGGAAGAGAGTAGTTAAAGAGTTTGGTAAGGAAATACTCCTTAGTAATGGAACTATAGATAGAAAGAAATTAGGAGGGATTATCTTTAATGACTCTAAGGCCAAAAAGAGGTTGGATAAGACTACTCACCCTATTATTATTGCTAAGATAGAAGAAGAGATGGAGCGACTTAGTAAAGAGAATGATATACTAATAGTAGATGTACCACTATTGATTGAAATAGATATGATAGATTTTTTTGATGAAGTTTGGTTAGTCTATGTAGATAAAGATGTACAGATTAAGAGGTTAATGACTAGAGATCAGATAGATTATCAGAAAGCAATTGCTAAAATTAACTCTCAAATGCCTTTGATTAAAAAGAAAGAGTATGCTGATAGGATTATCAATAATAATGGTACAGAAGAAGAATTAAAATTTGAAGTAATTAGAGTATGGCAAAAAATAAGTGATATTGAGTCTGAATTTAAGTAAGAAGATTGATTTTAAGCTCAAACTAATATTTAATTTTTAGGAGTGTTAATTTTGATAATCAGTTTAAAGAGAGTCTTTTTATTTCTTTTAATTATATGTATTATGAGTTTATTCTTTATAAACCATAAATCTATTTTAAAGATTGTGTATCCTCTTAAACATGAAGAGTTAATTTTAAATGAAGCTAATAAATATTATTTAGACCCATATATTATAATGGCTATTATCTATGTAGAGAGTAAATTTAGACCAGAAGCTACCTCTAATAAAGGAGCTAGAGGGTTGATGCAGATTATGCCTGCTACAGGTAGCTGGATTGCTACTATGATAAATGATAGTAGTTTTTCTGAAGATGACTTATATAATCCTGAAATAAATATTAAGTATGGAGCTTGGTATTTGGCACAATTAAAGAAGAAGTTTGATGATAATATGTTGGTTGTGTTAGCTGCCTATAATGGAGGAGAAGGAAATGTAGATAAGTGGTTAAAGGAGAATAGATGGGATGGTAGCTGGAAGGATAGTGATAAGATACCCTTTTCGGAGACAAGAAATTATATAACTAAAGTTACTAAAACTTATTCTAGATATAAGTATCTTTATTAGAGTATATAAAAGAATGGGCTTTACATTTATAGTGTAAATAAAGTTAGCATTATAATTGTTACTAGCTAATTAAAAAATTTAGTATTGTTTACATAATATAATGTTATTTTTTAGCAATAATATATAAATTAGATGCAAGGATATTTGTAGCTTTTATAAAGATATAAGTAATTTAATGTCTTTAGTCTTTTTATGTCAAATTTGATAATTTGACAGAGAATTAAAAAAAATATATAATTGTATTGTTATAGTTGTATAATGATACATTTATCCTCATTTTAAGGGGGTGAAGGTTTTTTTATTTTATGGGATTACTTAATTAAGTATGTAATGACTCGAGTATATACCTAATTAAGATAACTGTTACAATAATTAAAAAATATACGGTAATTAATCTTTTACTTCAGTAATTCTGTTTACAATTTCATATTTAATTGTATTTAAAGCAAAAATTTAAATAAAATTACCATTAATTAATAAAATGTAGGTGGAGTTAGGGGGATATTTTTAAAACTCCAATATTACATTTTTTTTATTGTAAGGGAATGATTTTATTTTTAGTGTTTTTATGGTATAAGAGCTTTAAGGTACATTGAGTTTATGTTATTTTATTCTATATTATAATTAATTCATTAATGAATTAGTAGAAAGGTGGTAGAGAAGTGATAACTTATATTTTACGTAAGAGCTTAATGTCTATTCCGATCTTAATTGGACTTGCTACAATAGTTTTTTTACTTAACTTTGTTTTTGTTCCAGGAGATCCTGTGAGAATTGCTATGGGACAGCATGCTGATCCAGATACTATTGAAATGATTAGAGAAGAGATGGGGTTAAATGATCCCTTGTATATGCAGTATGTTAGATTTATTGGAAGGCTTTTCAAAGGGGATTTAGGTAAATCATTTACAGCTAAAAGACCAGTAACAGAGATGATAGCAGAGCGTTTTCCAGCTACAGCTCAATTAGCATTAGGAGCCATGGTTGTTTCAATTATCTTAGGGGTAAGTGCAGGAATTATCTCGGCTGTTAAACCCTATTCTATTTGGGACTACTTATTTATGACTTTGGCTATGATTGGAGTTTCAATGCCAGTTTATTGGTTAGGGCTGATTTTAATTTGGGTAGTAGCATTAAATATGGATTTGCTACCAGTAGGAGGATATGGAAGTTGGCAACATTTAATCTTACCAGCCATTGCATTAGGAAGTAGACAGGCTGCTCGTATTGCTAGGATGACTCGTTCTAGTATGTTAGAGGTTATCGGTAAGGACTATATCAAGACTGCTAGAGCAAAAGGTTTAAGTGAAAAGGTAGTAGTTATTAAGCATGGATTAAGAAATGCATTGATTCCTGTTATTACTGTTATTGGGACCCAATTAGGATATTTATTAGGTGGTACTGTTATTACAGAGAGGGTGTTTTCATGGCCAGGTGTTGGTAGAATGGCTGTAGATGCTGTTATGAAGAGGGATTTCCCACTTATTCAAGGTACAGTATTGTTCTTAGCGGCTATCTTTATAGTAGTTAACTTATTGGTTGACTTAAGTTATGGTGTATTAGATCCTAGAATTAGATTTGACTAATATATTGCAGATTTTAAGATGCATAATTATGTAGATATATAATTTTTTAAGTTTTCAATAACTTATATAAGTATACTTAATTCAAAAGAGATTGGGTAATGTGAAGTAGAAAAAGGAGGTTAAACTCATGGAAACGCAAGTAGAGGTTAAGCAGAATATAGAAGCTTCTAACGAAGAAGTTCATAGTCCATGGCGTGATGCATGGAAAAGATTAAAAAAGAATAGAATGGCTATGGTTGGATTATATGTTACGATAGCCTTGGTATTAGTAGCGGTATTTGCTCGTTGGATTGCTCCATATGACCCATACTTCTCTCCAGTAATGGAGGAAGGGAAGATAGAGTTATCTATGCAAAGTCCAAGTTTAGAGCATCCCTTTGGTACAGATAAATTAGGTCGTGATGTTTTTAGTAGAATTATTTATGGTGCACAGATTTCCTTGACCGTTGGCTTTATTACTCAGGCAATTGCTATAGTAATTGGAATTATCTTAGGGGCATTAGCTGGATATTATGGTGGGCTGGTCGATGATATTATCTCTTATTTAATTAATGTTTTCTTGGCTTTCCCATTTATGTTATTTGCTATTGCAATTATGGCAGTCTTTCAAGATCCAGGTATTGAGAAAATCTTTGTGGCTTTAGGTCTGATTAGTTGGCCAGGTCTTGCTCGTATCGTTAGAGGACAAGTCATGGCTTTAAAGGAAGAAGAATATGTTGAAGCAGCTAAATCTTTAGGTGCTAATGATGTTAGAATTATCTTTAAGCATGTTATTCCAAATACTTTAGCACCTATTATTGTTACAGTAACTTTGGGTGTGGCTAGTGCCATTTTAGCTGAAGCGGGATTGAGTTTCTTAGGTTTGGGTGCTCAACCACCAACTCCAAGTTGGGGATTGATGCTAAGTACTGGTAAGGAGTATCTAAGAAGCCATCCAAGGATGATGATGTTTCCAGGAGCAGCAATTATGATTACTGTATTGGCATTTAATATATTTGGTGATGGATTACGAGATGCTTTAGATCCTAAGATGAAGGATAAGTAAAAGGGAATTACGGAGGTGAGAAGATGAATGAAAAGATTCTAGAGGTAAATAATTTACAGACCCATTTCTTTTTAGATAAAGGGGTAGTTAAGGCTGTAGATGGAGTAAGCTTTAGTATTAATAAAGGAGAGACCTTAGGAATAGTTGGAGAATCTGGCTCAGGTAAGAGTGTTACCTCAGCCTCAATTATGCAACTTATTCCAAATCCTCCAGGTAAGATTGTAGGTGGAGAGATCATCTTCAAAGGGGAGGATTTATTAAAGAAACCGATGAAAGAGATTAGAAAGATTCGGGGAAATGAGATCTCAATGATCTTTCAAGAACCGATGACCTCTTTAAATCCAGTATATACCGTTGGTGATCAGATTGCAGAGGCAATCCAATTACACCAAGGATTAGATAAGAAAGAAGCTCTAGCAAAGGCAGTAGAGATGCTAGAGAAGGTAGGAATTCCTTCTCCAGAGAAGAGAGTTTATGATCATCCTCATCAGATGAGTGGAGGTATGAGGCAACGTGTAATGATTGCTATGGCTTTAGCCTGTAATCCAGATTTACTAATTGCTGATGAACCAACGACAGCACTAGATGTAACGATTCAGGCACAAATCTTAGAGTTGATGAAAGAGTTAAGAGATGAATTTAATACAGCTATTATGTTGATTACCCATGACTTAGGGGTAATAGCAGAGGTAGCCGATAAAGTAGCAGTAATGTATGGAGGAAGGGTAGTAGAATATACAGATGTTAAGAGATTGTTTAAAGATCCAGAGCATCCATATACAGCAGGGCTAATCAAATCAATTCCTAGAGTAGATGGAGGATCAACTAGATTGACACCGATTGAAGGGAATGTACCAGATCCCTTTAACTTTCCTCAAGGCTGTAAATTTGCTAATAGATGCCCTTTTGTAACAGAGAAATGCTGGTCAGAAGAGCCACAATTAGAAGAGATAAAAGATGGACATTTAGTCAGATGCCATAGATGGGAAGAGTTAGACTTAAAAGCAGAAAGTAAGTAGGAGGTGAACTTTATGTCAGATACAATCTTAGAAGTAAAGAACTTAAAGAAGCACTTTCCAATCAAAGGTGGAATCTTTGGAAAGGTAGTAAACTCAGTAAAGGCAGTAGATGGGCTTAACTTTGAAGTAAAACGTGGAGAGACTCTAGGACTAGTAGGTGAGTCAGGTTGTGGTAAATCAACAACAGGACGGCTATTATTAAGACTATTAGAAGCAACAGAAGGTGAAGTAATCTTTGAAGGGCAGAATATCTTAGACTTAGATAAAAAAGAGATGAGAGATTTAAGAAGAGAGATGCAGATGATCTTCCAAGACCCATATGCCTCTTTGAATCCAAGGATGACAGTAGGTGAGATCATTGCAGAACCCATGAAGATTCATGGGATTGGCACACCTAAAGATAGAGAAAAGAAGGTAAAAGATTTATTAGATAGGGTAGGATTACAGCCAAACTATGCCAAGAGATACCCTCATGAATTCAGTGGAGGGCAACGCCAGAGGGTAGGAATTGCTAGAGCCTTGGCAGTAGACCCAAAGATAATCGTCTGTGATGAACCAGTATCAGCCCTTGATGTATCGGTACAAGCACAGGTAGTAAACTTGATGCAAGACTTACAAGAAGAATTAGGATTAACCTATATCTTTATCGCCCATGATTTAAGTGTTGTCCGCCATATTAGTGATAGAGTGGCGGTAATGTATCTAGGTAGAATGGTAGAGCTAGCAGATAAGGATGAATTGTATAATAATCCAAAACACCCGTATACAAAAGCACTATTATCAGCAATACCAATTCCAGATCCAGAGAAGACAAGAGAGAAGATAATCTTAGAGGGGGATGTACCAAGTCCAATCAATCCACCAAGTGGATGCTCTTTCCATACAAGGTGTCCTTTTGCTAAGGATAGATGTAAGACAGAGGTACCAAAGTTTGAAGAAAAAGTTGATGGACACTTTACTGCTTGCCATTATTCAGATGAAATATAATTTAATAGATTTAAAAACAAAGAGCAGTTTTTTAACTGCTCTTTGTTTTTATTAACTAATCAATACTTTCTTATCAAAATTCTTTATAATTTACAATTATCTAAAAAAATTTGACAAAAAGAAAGATTTTAAGTATAATTATCAACAAGAAGGAATAATTATTAGTAGATAAGTAATTAGTAGAGTAGATATGTTTGATTAGAATTTGAAAATATGAGTAGCTTAGAAGTTGAGTATAATAGTAATTGATTAATAAGAATGATAGCAAAGTATATGTTAATTTTAAATATACTGGTAGTCTATCTATTTTTTATTACATATTTGTATTACTTATGTTTGTTATATAAGTAATTTTGCAGTAATTCAACTCTAAACTGACTCAAATTGGTTTAGAATTTTTTATTTTTTGATCTAGATGACTTATGTGTGTAAGTTATATTTTGGTTTGGCAGGATTAAATTTTATGTAATATTTATTGATAGCTGGGGATTAATGGAAATAAATATGATGATTAATTGCTTTTAAACGAGTTTAACTAGTCTTATAATTTCAATTATTAGGTCTAGTTTTAACTTATATAAAAAAGAAATTTATGAGGAGGAAGAAGTCGTGAGAAGAAAGAGTTTGATGCTATTTTTAGTAATCAGTTTATTAGCAGTTTTAGTATTAGGATGTAGTAATGAAAGTGCCAAGCCTGCTAATCCAGAAGTTGAGAAGGAAGCAAATCAACAAGTTTCAGAAGAGGATAAGTTTGGTGGAACATTGATTTATGGTCGTGGTGGGGATTCAGTAAAATTAGACCCTGCTGATGTAACTGATGGTGAGTCAATGAAGGTAACAATGCAAATTTTTGACACTTTAGTCGACTATGAAGCAGGAAATACTAAAGTAATTCCATCTTTGGCAAAAAGTTGGGAGACGTCTGAGGATGGGTTAGTATGGACTTTTAAATTAGAAGAAGGGGTTAGGTTCCATGATGGAACTAACTTTAATGCTGATGCAGTTGTATTTAATGTTGAAAGATGGATGAAGGAAGATCATCCATATCATCATGGTAAGTTTGCTTATTGGGGATATATGTTTGGTGGATTCCCTGGTATCGTTGATAAGGTAGAAGCAGTTGATGAATATACAGTTAAATTTACTTTAAATACTCCATCTGCACCTTTTATTTCAAACTTAGCAATGGCACCATTTGCTATCTCTAGTCCAACAGCAATTAAGAAATATGGAGAAGATTACTTCAAAAATCCTGTTGGAACAGGAGCATTTAAGTTAGAAGAATGGAGACGTGGAGATAGAGTTGTATTAAAAAGAAATGAAGATTACTGGCAAGGTAAGCCTTATCTTGAAGGTATAGTATTTAGAAGCATTCCTGAAAATACTGCAAGATTTATCGAATTACAATCTGGCTCAATTCATATGATGGATGGAACTAATCCAAATAGTGTACCACAGGTTAAGAGTAACGATAAATTAAAACTATCTTTAAGACCTAGTATGAATGTTGGTTACTTAGCAATGAACTTTGATAAAGAACCTTTTGACAATAACTTAGTAAGAAAAGCTATCAATCATGCAATTAATAAAGAAGAGATTATTAAAGCTCTATATGCTGGATTAGCAGAGCCTGCTAAGAATCCATTACCACCATCATTATGGGGATATAATGATGAGATTGAAGCTTATGAATATAATGTAGAAAAAGCAAAAGAGTTATTAGCTGAAGCTGGATATCCAAATGGATTTAAGACTACTTTATGGGCAATGCCAGTTCCAAGACCATATATGCCTCAACCACAATTAATTGCTCAAGCTATCCAAGCTGATTTGAAGAAGATTGGTGTTGAAGCTGAGATTAAATCTTATGAGTGGGGAACTTATTTAGAGAAGTTAGAGAATGGAGAGCATGATATGGCTCTAATGGGATGGACTGGAGATAATGGTGACCCAGATAACTTCTTATATGTATTATTAGATAAAGATAATGCTATCAAAGGAAGTTCAGGAAATTACTCTTTCTATAAGAGTGATGAACTACATGATTTATTAATCAAAGCTCAAACATCTACTAGTCAAGATGAAAGAACTAAGCTTTATGAAGAAGCTCAAGTAGTTATCCACAAAGATGCTCCTTGGGTTCCAATGGTACACTCTACACCAGCAATTTCTCTTGAAAATAAGGTAATGAACTATATTCCAAGTCCTTTAGGAATTGAACATTTAAATAAGGTTTGGTTGAAGAAATAAATAGATTTTATAATATAGGGATTTGAATATTCAAATCCCTATATTTAATACTCAATAAGATTGTTTATCTATATAAATTTTTTATTAATGAAATTGTATTATAATATCAAGTAATGGGTATATTGTGATACTTTTAATTTGGAAAGTAAAGAAATGTTTCACTAATTTAATTAAAAAATGTTATGGGAAAGCTTATCGGCTTTTTTCCGTGTTACTTTTATCATTGCACCCCAAGAGTACTTCCTCAGGAAGAAAGAACACTTCCTTCAGGGCGCCATAAAAGTAACTAAAAGGTCTAGAAAAGAATTAACCTACGAGTCTACCTATGGGTTTAAAAACCAAACCCTTCGTGGTAAACCTAGAGCAAGACTCTTCGTGGCAGAGCCCACTCACTACGCAATCAACATCTATTGAGATTAAGAAATTTAAGATTCCTAATTCAAAGATTATCTTAAATCTATTATTTCTTTAGAATACCTGCTACATTCAAACATTAATTTTCTTCAATTTAAAGCCTTAATTATCAGTTCTAAAAAGATGTTGTAATATTTTTTCTTTATTATATCAATCTTTATAAAAGTACAAGTGTTATATATCTTTAAATTTAAAACTATCAGTATTGAGTAACGAGTGAGTGTATAAATTTTGTAATTACTGTTGACTCGTCACTCATAACCTATAACCGCTTTACAAGGAAGGGAGTGCAATACAAAAAATGCTTACTTATATAATTCGTAGATTGTTATTATTGATTCCAATTCTGATTGGAGTATCGATAGCGGTCTTTTTGATGATTCATTTAATTCCTGGAGATCCTGCTAAGATTATGTTAGGAGAGAGAGCAACTCCAGAGGATGTGGCAAGATTAAGAGAACAGATGGGGTTAAATGACCCATTATACCAACAGTATTTAGGATTTATGAAGAACTTATTAAAGGGTGATTTAGGTCGTTCTATCTTCAGTAATGAAAAGATTACTACTGAATTATTTGAACGTTACCCAGCAACGATTGAATTGACTATAGCCAGTATGCTAGTGGCTGTTTTAGTTGGAGTTCCAGTAGGAATTATCTCTGCTACTAAAAAATATTCTATTATCGATTATCTAACAATGACTGGAGCTTTGGCTGGAGTCTCTATGCCTATCTTCTGGCTTGGATTGATGGTAATCTGGTTATTCTCTTTTAAATTAGGATGGTTTCCTCCTTCAGCACGCTTGAGTGTAGGGGTAGAGTTAAATAATATAACTAACTTTTATGTATTAGATAGTATCTTAACAGGGAATTGGGTTGCTTTAAAGGACTCTTTATACCACTTGGTCTTACCTAGCTTTTCTTTAGCAACTATTCCAATGGCTATTATTGCAAGAATGACCCGCTCTAGTATGTTAGAAGTATTGAGTAAAGATTATATTAAGACTGCTCATGCTAAAGGTCTAAGTAATAAAGTTGTTGTCTATAAGCATGCTCTAAGAAATGCATTGATTCCAATTGTAACAGTTATTGGACTGCAATTTGGACTCTTATTAGGGGGAGCAGTTTTAACAGAGACTATCTTCTCATGGCCAGGTGTAGGTAAATACTCTGTAACAGCTATCTTATCTCGTGATTTCCCAGCAGTGCAGGGTTCTGTATTAGTTTTATCGACTACTTTTGTTTTTGTAAATCTACTGGTTGATTTATTATATGGGGTTATTGATCCTAAGATACATTATAATTAATTCTGAGTTTTAGATTAAGTTTAAGTAATAAATTGAGGTCTACTTAATCTTACGCTTAAGCTTAAACTTAATTTGAGGAGGTTTAAAATGGAGAATCTAGAAGTTCAAATAGAGAATCAAATGCCTCAAACTGATAAAAGTAAGAGTAAGGGATTATGGTTTGAGGCATGGAAACAGTTGCTTAAAAATAAGGCTGCTATGATTGGGTTAGGAATTATAGGTTTGTTAATATTAACTGCAGTTTTTGCTCCTTTATTAGCTCCTTATGATCCTTTAGAGACAAAGATTTTATATAGGTTAAAGGCACCATCTGTCCAACATTTATTGGGGACTGATGATTTAGGTAGAGATATATTGAGTCGGATTATTTATGGTTCTAGAATTTCATTACAGGTAGGTCTGATTTCAGTAGGGATAGCTTTAGTATTTGGAGTTGCTGCTGGGGTTGTAGCAGGATATTATGGTGGCAAGATCGATATGTTGATTATGAGGTTTATGGATATTATGCTTGCCTTTCCTAGTATATTACTAGCGATTGCTATTATGGCAATCTTGGGACCACAGCTAAGTAATGCTATGTTGGCTATTGGAATTGTAAATCTTCCTCGTTTTGCTAGAATTGTTAGATCTTCTGTGTTAACAGTCAAGGAGGAAGAGTATATTGAAGCAGCTAAATCTTTAGGTGCAAGTGATTTAAGAATTATGCTTGGTCATCTATTACCTAACTGTTTAGCTCCATTAATCGTTCAATCTACATTAAGTATAGCAGGAGCTATCTTAGAAGCAGCAAGCTTAAGCTTCTTAGGATTGGGAGCTCAACCACCAACACCAGAGTGGGGAGCTATGTTAAGTGCTGGTAGAGCATCTTTGCAGATAGCACCATGGGTAGTTGCTTTTCCAGGGGTAGCAATTGCTATTACAGTATTAGGATTTAACTTATTTGGTGATGGACTACGTGATGCATTAGATCCTAAGATGAAGGATAAGTAAAAGGGAATTACGGAGGTGAGAAGATGAATGAAAAGATTCTAGAGGTAAATAATTTACAGACCCATTTCTTTTTAGATAAAGGGGTAGTTAAGGCTGTAGATGGAGTAAGCTTTAGTATTAATAAAGGAGAGACCTTAGGAATAGTTGGAGAATCTGGCTCAGGTAAGAGTGTTACCTCAGCCTCAATTATGCAACTTATTCCAAATCCTCCAGGTAAGATTGTAGGTGGAGAGATCATCTTCAAAGGGGAGGATTTATTAAAGAAACCGATGAAAGAGATTAGAAAGATTCGGGGAAATGAGATCTCAATGATCTTTCAAGAACCGATGACCTCTTTAAATCCAGTATATACCGTTGGTGATCAGATTGCAGAGGCAATCCAATTACACCAAGGATTAGATAAGAAAGAAGCTCTAGCAAAGGCAGTAGAGATGCTAGAGAAGGTAGGAATTCCTTCTCCAGAGAAGAGAGTTTATGATCATCCTCATCAGATGAGTGGAGGTATGAGGCAACGTGTAATGATTGCTATGGCTTTAGCCTGTAATCCAGATTTACTAATTGCTGATGAACCAACGACAGCACTAGATGTAACGATTCAGGCACAAATCTTAGAGTTGATGAAAGAGTTAAGAGATGAATTTAATACAGCTATTATGTTGATTACCCATGACTTAGGGGTAATAGCAGAGGTAGCCGATAAAGTAGCAGTAATGTATGGAGGAAGGGTAGTAGAATATACAGATGTTAAGAGATTGTTTAAAGATCCAGAGCATCCATATACAGCAGGGCTAATCAAATCAATTCCTAGAGTAGATGGAGGATCAACTAGATTGACACCGATTGAAGGGAATGTACCAGATCCCTTTAACTTTCCTCAAGGCTGTAAATTTGCTAATAGATGCCCTTTTGTAACAGAGAAATGCTGGTCAGAAGAGCCACAATTAGAAGAGATAAAAGATGGACATTTAGTCAGATGCCATAGATGGGAAGAGTTAGACTTAAAAGCAGAAAGTAAGTAGGAGGTGAACTTTATGTCAGATACAATCTTAGAAGTAAAGAACTTAAAGAAGCACTTTCCAATCAAAGGTGGAATCTTTGGAAAGGTAGTAAACTCAGTAAAGGCAGTAGATGGGCTTAACTTTGAAGTAAAACGTGGAGAGACTCTAGGACTAGTAGGTGAGTCAGGTTGTGGTAAATCAACAACAGGACGGCTATTATTAAGACTATTAGAAGCAACAGAAGGTGAAGTAATCTTTGAAGGGCAGAATATCTTAGACTTAGATAAAAAAGAGATGAGAGATTTAAGAAGAGAGATGCAGATGATCTTCCAAGACCCATATGCCTCTTTGAATCCAAGGATGACAGTAGGTGAGATCATTGCAGAACCCATGAAGATTCATGGGATTGGCACACCTAAAGATAGAGAAAAGAAGGTAAAAGATTTATTAGATAGGGTAGGATTACAGCCAAACTATGCCAAGAGATACCCTCATGAATTCAGTGGAGGGCAACGCCAGAGGGTAGGAATTGCTAGAGCCTTGGCAGTAGACCCAAAGATAATCGTCTGTGATGAACCAGTATCAGCCCTTGATGTATCGGTACAAGCACAGGTAGTAAACTTGATGCAAGACTTACAAGAAGAATTAGGATTAACCTATATCTTTATCGCCCATGATTTAAGTGTTGTCCGCCATATTAGTGATAGAGTGGCGGTAATGTATCTAGGTAGAATGGTAGAGCTAGCAGATAAGGATGAATTGTATAATAATCCAAAACACCCGTATACAAAAGCACTATTATCAGCAATACCAATTCCAGATCCAGAGAAGACAAGAGAGAAGATAATCTTAGAGGGAGATGTGCCAAGTCCAATCAATCCACCAAGTGGATGCTCTTTCCATACAAGGTGTCCTTTTGCTAAGGATAGATGTAAGACAGAGGTACCAAAGTTTGAAGAAAAAGTTGATGGACACTTTACTGCTTGCCATTTGTCTAACTGATATTGTAAAATTATAGCTCTTATATAAACTGTTGACAAAGTATATTAATAATATTATAATTATAAAAAACAATGCATAAATATTAACAAAATTTGAAGTTGGGCAAATTGGGTGGAGTAGAGTAGTTGAGTTGGAGTTTAGTTTCTAAGCTGGTATAAGTAAATGGTTTTATAAGTTAGTTCAGACTAAATAGTAGAGTTGAGATTATGAGGAGGTCAATCACATGAGTAGTGTAGTAGAAGAGCGTGTTTTGTATGACTTGACCAAAAAGGAGAAGGTAATTTATTTAGCCCAAAAGGATCCTTTTTTAAAAGTAGAACGGATTTCACAGTTGGCTGAAACAACCCCCCATTATGTCAGAACAGTTTTATCAGAAGCTAATTTATCATTAACAAAATTAAGAAAACAGTATGCTCAAAAATTAAAAGATAAAAGAAGAGCAAATAAATTTTTATTAGATATTTTGTCTACTGATAAGTTTGATAAATTAGATTTGACTAAAAAAGAAGGAGTAGTCTTAAATAAAGCTGAATACTATTCTGATTTGATCAAAGAGGGAAATAATTTTTTAGAAAGAACGGTACTATTTAAAGAAGGAGGATTTCCAATAATGGTAAATACCACCTTCATTTCTGATGGGCTACAGAAATTTGATGAATTAAATGATAGGAAAGACCTTTTTATTTCAGAGAATAAGGTCAGGGTAGAGATGAGTAATGATATTGTAGCTAGGTTATTAGAAATCAATACTGGGGTCCCTGTCTTAATTTTAGAGAAGGAAATTTATATCTCCCAAAAATTAAAAGGTGTTGATTTACTTTATCTAATTCCAGAGAGAGTAGAGTTACTATTAAAAGAGAATAATCATCAAATCTCGGTAGTCAAATGTAATAAGCATTAGTGATTATAGCAGTTAGCCTATATAGTTGGTTAGCTGTTTTTATTTCACCTAATAAATTATTGACAAGCTATGTTAATTTTATTATAATCATAAATAGACGAAGAGTAATTTAAGCAATTAGCGTAAATGGGAAGTTTAGAAGAATGGGTAAATATATTTAATCAATTTCCAATTTGTAATTATTTGAATTTGTTCTTTTATCTTAATCTAAACTAACCTAGTTTAGATTACTTTGTTTTTTGATATGTATTTTTTTAAAGTTTTTAGTGACTTATATAAGTAATATATAGTTCTTTAAAATTAATTATATCAATAGAAAATTTTATTTATTACTTATTACTAAAATATCATAATACACTTATAATTCTAATATTATCTATAGTAGGTTTAAATTATTATAGCTAATTAATTGAGTAAATTCAGAAGATAACAAGCAATTGGTGCATAGTAATTAATAAAATATTCATAGAGGTTTACTTTAAAATGGAATATTTAGTAAGAAAGTGATTGAAGTGATTAAGTTAGTCAATCGCTTTAATGATAAATAAAATTATCAAGGAGGAAATAATTAGAGATGGTGAAAAAGCGATTAAGTATATTGTTAGTATTAGCTTTAATGGCATTTATTATTGTTGGTTGTGGAGGGAATCAAGAAGGAAAAGTAAAAAATGATAAGCAAGCAATAGCAGAAAATATTAGTGAACAGGATAAGTATGGTGGTACTTTCCAAGGGCGTTTATCATCTGATCCAGCAACACTAGATCCAGCACACTCAACTGATAATCAATCTTCTAGAATTATTTATAATATCTTTGATGGTTTAGTTCAGTTTAATAAAGATCTAGAAGTTGTACCTGCAATTGCTAAAGATTGGAAGGTTAGTGAAGATGGATTGAAATGGACTTTTCATCTAAAAGAAGGTGTTAAGTTCCATAACGGAAGAGAAGTAAAGGCTTCTGATGTTGTATATTCTTTTACAAGGATTTTAGATCCTAAGACTAAATCTGAAAGAACTTGGTTATTTGATAGTATTAAAGGAGCTAAAGATTTTCAAGAAGGAAAAGCATCTAATGTTGAAGGTTTAAAAGCTATTGATGAGTATACTGTGGAGATTACTTTGGCTGAATCATTTACTCCGTTTTTATCTGTATTAGCAATGGATAGTGCAGCAATTGTGCCTAAAGAAGCTGTTGAAAAGTATGGAGAAAATTTTGCTCAACATCCAGTAGGTGCAGGACCATTTAAATTTGTTGAATGGCAACATGATAATAAGGTAGTATTAGAGAAGAATGAAGAGTATTATGTAGAGGGTCGTCCTTATTTAGATAAAGCTGTTTATAGAGTAATTCTTGAAGGACAGTCAGCTTTAGCTGAATACGAACAAGGTAATATCTATCATATGGTTGATGATGATATACCATCTGGACAAATTAAAAGGGTACTTAATCCTAATGGAGAATTTAATAATGATTTAATTAAGATACCTAGATTGGTTACTTATTACTTTGGTTTTAATACTCAAAAGGCTCCTTTTAATAATAAGAAGGTAAGACAGGCACTTAACTATGCAGTTAATAAAAATATTATTGCTGAAGTAGTCAAAAATGGAACTGTTAAGGCTGCTCATGGTATCTTACCCCCAGGAATGCCAGGTTATAATCCAAACTTAGAAGGTTATCCATATAATATAGAAAAAGCTAAAGAATTATTAGCAGAGGCAGGATATCCAGATGGATTACCTGGAACTTATGAGTTAGCTTATAATACAAGTAAGGCTCATCAGAATGTTGCTGAAGCGGTACAGGCTAATTTAAAACAGATTGGTGTTAATGTAGAGTTAATCAATATGGACTGGGGTACTTATATTGATAAGGTAGATAATGGAGGAACTGAGATTTTTAGATTGTCTTGGGGAGCAGATTATCCAGACCCAGATAACTTCTTGTATGTATTATTCCATTCTAAAAATGCTGGACCAGGTGGAAATGGTGCATTTTATAAGAATCCAGAAGTTGATAGGATGTTAGATAAAGCTCGTAGTATGGAATCAGGTAAAGATAGAATTGCTTTGTATCAAAAAATTGAGAAACAGATTGTAGAGGATGCACCGTGGATTCCAATTTATTATTATACTACCATTGCTTTAGTCAAACCTTTTGTAAATAATTATCACCTTACAGGTCAAAATCCATTACCATTAACAAATGTCTGGTTAAATCCAGAGCATAGATAATAATTACTCAAAAGTAGTCGGCTTAAGCCGGCTACTTTTTCTAGTTTGAGACTTATTCTTAAATTAAATCTTAAATTTTGACGTATAAAATAGCATAAGTTAGGTATACTACTCCTTAAGATGAAAGATATAAAAGGAGTGGGAACTATGAAAATAGAAGAGTTAACTAAAAAGGAACAGATTATCAATTTTGCTCGTCATGATCCTTTTCTAAAGATTAGTGATATAGCTGAGAATGTTGAGACTACACCAAGGTATGTTAGAACAATTTTATCAGAGGCAAATATATCCTTGATGGAGTTAAGAGAGAAGTATGCTCGTAACATGGAACAGCGTTTGGCAGGAAAGGAGAGTAACTTACAAAAGGCAACAGTACGTTTGTTAAAAGAGGATGGAGAGGTTCAAGCTAGTGAAATTACTCTACAGAAAATTTCAGGGTTTGAATCCCAAGAGTTAATTAAGACCCATCCTGGAGAAGAGTTATTTAAGATAACCCAGAAGAAGTTAATAGATGGTAGACCCTATAGTTTACAAGAAGTTATCACTTACTTAAGTCCTGATATCAACCAAGAAAGGATCTCTAACTTGGATTCCTTGTATGAGTTATTTGGTAATAAGGGCGTTGAAGGTTTTAAATTTAGAAGCAATGTTGTACAACTAGAGCGTTATAATCCCTTGATGGCAACTAGGTTAGGTCTTAAAGAGGATGATCCAATTATTAAAAGTCAACGTATAATTTTAATTGATAAGATGCCAATTGGCATAGAGAATTTTTACTTTGATGCCAATAGTATTCAACTTGTTTTCCCAGGAGAATTGGTAGTTTAGTATTGACTTTTAAATCGAATATGTTATAATTATAAAAGAATTGCCGAGATGGCGGAACTGGCAGACGCGTAGTGTTGAGGGCGCTATGGTCAATTGACCGTGTGGGTTCAAGTCCCACTCTCGGCACCAATATTTTAGTCAAAAATCCCTTGTTTTTAATTAATGCAAGGTTTTGATATTAGCGCAATTTGCTTAGAGTGATAGTTAAGTTATATGTGGGCAAATATATTAACATAACTCAATAGCGAAATTTAGAAGCATACTCCAGATGATGGAGTATGCTTTTTTTAGATATACAAATTTGACGTAGAATTATTTAATAGTTAAAGGTTATTCCTATAGTGATTGTTCCTAGTAGTCCTGCTATTCTTAACCCAGTATTGCCAAGCTCACCTTAATTAGAATGAACAGAAATCGGTAAAGATTACTTGAAAGTATAATTATATATAAACCTTCTAATACTATTAGTAAACTATATAATGCTTAAAAGGAGGAAGTTCATGAAAGATGATAACTCAGTGGTTGAAGATAATAATTTACAAGAAATAATTGATGGAGATATAAATTTAAGGCCTTATGCTTTAAAGGTAGATGTTGCTGGTGATCATGTAACAGTAACTGGTATAGTCGATAGTTTAAGTGAAAAAGAACATGCTGAAAGAATTATAAAGGATGCAGTAGGTAATAAGGAAGTTGATATGGCTATAAGTATTAGTACAGATGGAGAGATTAATGATAAAGATGTCAATATGGAGGTAGCTGAAGAGATTCAATTAGAGCCTAAATTAAAAGGAAAGGTTGGAGTTAAAAGCACAAAGGGAGTAGTGCACCTACTAGGAAATGTAGAAAATGAAGAGCTAAAACAGAAAGCAGCTAAAGTTGCTGCTAAAGCTCGGGGTGTAACTGAAGTGATCAATGAGATTAAAGTAGATGATGAAATAGATGAGGATATTTTTCATAGTCAAGTAAGAAATGACCATGAAGAATGATATCATGAAAAGGGTTAGAAATTAAATATAAAGTATAATAGCTTTCATTCACATCATTTTAAGCTAATTAGTAAAGATAAAGGACCAATATAAATAACAAATAGACAAAAGCACATTTTTTAGAACGTGCTTTTTGTCTATAATTTTAAATTATAAGGATAATAACTTTACTTTTTACACAGTTATCGTCTTCTTCTATCACGATCCCAGTCTCTATCACGATCCCAGTCTCTATCACGATCCCAGTCTCTGTCACGATCCCAGTCTCTATCACGATCCCAGTCTCTATCACGATCCCAGTCTCTGTCACGATCCCAGTCTCTGTCACGATCCCAGTCTCTGTCACGATCCCAGTCTCTGTCACGATCCCACCTATCTCTATCTCGATCCCAGTCTCTACGATATCTTCCCATGAACTTTTCCTCCTTTCATCGGTTTTGTTATTATAATATGGAAACTTCCCTAGAAATGTTAACAATTAATCCAATATTTACATTGAAATCAATTTTATATACTACTAAATTAGTGGAAATATAAGTGATGATAATAGAATTTACTATAAATCAGAGGTGCTTCTAATAATTGTTTATTTTTGGCTATACCTTTTTATAGATAATATTTATCTTATATATGTAGATAATAATGGTAGAAGTTAAAATAGTAGTAACTTCTCAAAAGAAATATTAATTAATATCTTAAATGGAGGATCTCTTAATAATGATATTAGATAAATTCAAAAAAATATCCGGGATTAAGAGTATAAAGCAGAATATAGAATATACAAATTCCCCTTAAGTAATTCCAGTCTTAAAGTCTTTACATAAAAATAAGAGGGTGCTAGAGCAGATATTTTTAAATAGTGATGATTTTATATATAGAGATATCTACTTAGAAAACAGCAATACATCCTCATTATTAGTATGTATTGATGGAATGGCAGAAAGAGATTTAATCGGTGAACATATATTAAGCCCTTTACAAGTGGAAGATAATAAGGAGAATAATAGAATTGATTTAAAGAAGATTAAGGAGAAGCTAGTAACTACTCTAGAAGTGAAAATAAGTGGTAATTTTAATCAATTAGAACGTTCGTTGTTATCAGGAAATACATTATTATTTATTGAAGGATATAAGCAAGCTCTTATGATTGGCACAACAGGATGGGAGACAAGAAATATAGAATCTCCTGCTTCCGAGGAGACTATTGGTGGGTTTTGTGAAGGTTTTGTGGAATCGATCAAAACTAATATATCTTTGATTAGAAAGAGGGCAAAAACCTCTAAATTGGCAGTAGAATTGCTAGAAGTAAGTCGTAAAACAAGAACTAATATAGCCCTTGTCTATCTTAAAGGGGTGATTAATCAAGAACTAGTTGATGAAGTTAAAGCTAGAATTAAAAGTATTGATACCGATGGAATAGTGGGTAGTGCTCAAATAGAACAATTAATAGAGAATCATAAATGGAGTATATTTCCTCAGATTTTAGCTACAGAAAGAGTTGATAAGACTGTTTGTAGTATATTAGAAGGAAGGATTACTATTATTGTAGACGGTATTCCTTTTGTGCTAATTGCACCTGTAACTTTTACTATCTTTTTAAATAGTCCCAATGATTATTATGAAAGAAGTATTACTAGTTCTGCTATGCGGATTATCAGATACATCAGTAATTTAGCTTAATAACTTTAAGTTGATTAGAAGTATAATTTTAAAAGATAAGGCATATTTTTTATTTATAAGTAGGTTGTCGGATAACAATTTTCGGTCTCTAAAATGATTTCAATTGCAAAGACAAACCATATATTGTATAATGATATTGATAGCAGCAATCATTATTATTAAAAAAGGAGGGCTATTAGTGAAAATAGCAGTTATAGGATGTACACATGCGGGTACTGCTGTGATAGTTAATGCAGCTAAATTGTATCCACAGGCAGAGATAACCGTCTATGAGAGAAATGATAATATTTCATTTCTATCCTGCGGTATCGCATTATATGTTGGTGGTATAGTAAAGGATGTAAAAGGTCTATTCTATTCTTCTCCAGAGGAGTTAGCTGATTTAGGAGTTAGAACAAAGATGGGTCATGATGTATTAAATGTAGATATAGATAATAAAAAATTAAAAATTAGAGATTTAGATAGTGGAGAAGATTTTGAAGATGATTTTGATAAGTTAATTATTACAACAGGTTCTTGGCCAATTATTCCTAACTTAGCTGGAATAGATTTAGATAATATAGTCTTATCTAAAAATTTCTATCATGCAAATGATATTATTGAGAAAGCTCAAAATGCTAAGAATATAGTAGTAGTAGGAGCTGGATATATAGGTGTTGAACTTGCAGAATCCTTTGAAAGAAATAATAAGAATGTAACACTAATAGATATGGAAGATAGAATTTTGAGCAAATATCTAGATGCAGAGTTTACCGATGTTGCTGAAAAATCCTTTAAAGAGCATGGGGTAACTCTGGCATTGGGTGAGACTGTCAATAAATTTGAAGGCAGTGAAGGTAAGGTTTCAAAGGTAATTACAGATAAAGGTGAATATGAAGCTGATTTAGTAATTATGTGTATTGGCTTTAAGCCAAATACAGAGTTAGTTAAAGGTCAGGTTGATATGTTAGATGATGGTGCAATTATAGTTGATAACTATATGCGTACTAGTAAAAAGGATGTATTTGCAGCAGGAGACTGTTGTGCAGTTAGATATAATCCTACAGAAGAGTATCGATATATCCCATTAGCGACAAATGCAGTCCGTATGGGAACATTGGTTGCTAGAAACTTACTAGAAGAGAATACAAAGTATATGGGAACTCAAGGTACTTCAGGTATTAAAATATATGAACACAATATTGCTGCCACTGGGTTAACAGAGCTATCAGCTAAGGAAGCTGGTCTTGAAGTGGAGACAGTAACGGTAACAGACAATTATCGTCCTGAATTTATGCCTACATATGATGAGGCCATATTGAAGGTAGTTTATGAAAAAGGCTCTAAAAGAATTGTAGGAGCTCAGTTGATGTCAGAGACAGATTTAACTCAATCTATCAATACTATGTCAGTTGTAATTCAAAATAAGATGACAGTAGATGAGTTAGCTTTTATCGATTTCTTCTTCCAACCACACTTTAATAAACCCTGGAATCTACTTAATTTAGCAGGACTAAATGCTAAGTAATATACTAGTGTAGAGATAAACTTCTAGCTTTTTTAATAACATCAATAATTAAACTTTGGGCATCCTTTAAAGGGATGCTCTTTTTATATCTTTTTTTTAACCATTTATACTATTAAAATTGATACAATATATAGATATTGCGACATTTTTTCGAATTGATAATTGAGAATGTAAAATTGAGAATTAAGAAATAAATTTAAAACCTCAGACCTCATCCTAGCCCTCTCCTACCTTAAGAGAGGGAACAAAAAGATTTTATTCATGAGGTATAAAAGTGTCCCAATATCCCCATAACCGTCACTATCTAACTTACAAACTTAAGTAGCGCAACATGCTATTTTAGTTTTCTAATGAGTAGATATTTTTCTCTATTAAGAAGATATCAAGTTGAAAATATTTTTTATAATTTTAGTCAATAAAAAACTTTTCATAGAAAAAAGAAAGGATAATTAAATCATAGATAGAATATTAAGACTAAATAGGGAGTCGATTTATGCAACTTTAGAAAACGTTTCCACAAAGATTTTTTCAGAAGAAATTAAGTTAATTACTTTAAAAGAAAGATTGTATAAAATTTGATATAGATTTAATAAGAGTAAAATAATAATTACTTTTGTTAAATTATATATATTAATGAGTAAGTTTTATAAGCTATTAAAATAGACTAATCTATATAAGAACCTATAAGGCTATTTATTATGAAATTTACTTAAAATAGCTCAAGGAGGTTATATTAATGAAGAAAAGGATCTTAATCTGTTTATTATTAGGGATTACTCTGCTTTTTTCAGCATGTAATGAAGAGGAATTACTCCAAAATCCAGCTGAAATAGTAATCAAAGTAGTTGATGAAGCTGGAGAGGTAGTAGCTAATGCTGATGTTAACCTAGAAGGAGTGGCAACTGCTAAGACTGATTCACAAGGTCTAGTAGCTTTTGATGATATTAGGCAGGCAAAGCTAAAAGCTATAATATCCAAATCAGGATATGATAGTAAGGAGAAGAAGTTAAACCTAACGAGCCTAAGCACAAAATTAACTGTTGAGTTAATTCGAACAAAATTAGATAAAGAGGATATGGTTATAGTTGATGCCAATCAGTATATTGATATCGATGATAATATGCTAAAATTCTTATTTAAGACCAATCCAGCCAATAGAATTAATCTTTATCTAGGAGAGAGTAGTGATAAATTAGAGAAGGTTAAGAGTAATGTAAATTATAATAATCAAGGTATTAAAATGGAAGGGCTTACACCTAATAAGACTTATTATTACAAGATAGAGGCTATAAATGGGGAGAATACTATTTCAACTAAAGTTTTATCCTTTAAGAAGATGGGTAATACCAATAACTGGGCTCCTGCTAAGTGGGCTAGAGAGTCTATCTTCTATGAGGTTTTTGTCAGAAGTTTCTATGATGGCAATGGAGATCAGATTGGAGATTTTGTAGGGTTAAAGGAAAAGATACCTTACCTTAAAGAGTTAGGTGTAGATGCATTATGGTTGATGCCAATCAATGATAGCCCAAGTTATCATGGCTATGATGTAGTTGACTACTATAACACCAATCCTGATTATGGAACTTTAGAAGAATTCCAAGAGTTTTTGCAGGCTGCCCATGATAATGGTATCAAGGTAATTATGGACTTAGTGGTAAATCATACCTCTAGTAGAAACCCATGGTTTGAAAGCTCAGCCTATGAAGAAGGAAGTCAGTATAGAGATTATTATGTCTGGCAAGATGAGTTTGATGATATAAATGAAGCAGGTCCTTGGGGGCAAAGAGTTTGGTATCAAAGGTTTAATAAAGAATATTATCATGCTGTTTTTTGGAGTGAAATGCCTGATTTAAACTTCTCGAATCCAGAGGTAAGAGCAGAGATGAAAAAGGTAGCTAGATTCTGGCTAGATCCAGATAATGATGGAGATTTCTCTGATGGGGTAGATGGATTTAGATTGGATGCAGCTAAGCATATCGATGATAAAGATGGTGATGTAACCCATAATTGGTGGCAGGAATTCAATACAGCTGTAAAAGAGGTCAATCCTAATGCTTTCTTAGTAGGAGAGAACTGGGCTGAAACCGATAAGATGGCACGCTTCTTTGAAGATTTAGACGCTTCTTTTAACTTTAGCTTAGCAGATAGGATGATAGAGGTTACAAATGGAGAAAATATTGATATTATCAAAGAGTTAAAAGAGATTCATGCAAAATATAGTAGTTATTCTGATAACTTTATTGATGCTACCTTCTTAAGAAATCATGACCAGAACAGAGTAGCGTCAGAGCTAGGTTCTGATAAAGAGAAGATGAAATTGGCAGCTTCATTATTATTGACCTTACCAGGTACACCATTTATCTATTATGGGGAAGAGATTGGTCAAATAGGCACCAAACCTGATGATAATATTAGAGAGCCTTTTGATTGGTATAGTGATGCAGCAGGTAATGGTATGACCACAATGGATAAAGGTGGATTCTATCACCCAATGGCTTATACTAAAGCTGATGATGGAATTTCTTTAGAAGAGCAACAAGGAATAGAAGAAAGTATCTTCGAACATTATAAGAGGTTAATTAGAGTTAGAAAATCTAATCCTGCTTTCTTCTCTAGTACAAACTATACTAAGCTAGATATCAGTGGTCCAAATTATATTTATAAAGTAGAGTCACCTCAACATGTTTATGATTTCTTTGTTATTCATAATTTAAGTAATTCATTACAAGAGATTGCAATAAATGCTGATGCTTATGAAATGTTGACAGCTACTAATTATAATGCTTCAGATATCTTAAAGATACCTGCTTATGGAACAATGATTTTAAAGAGTACAGCTACAGAAAGAGAGTTATTTAATGTTAGAAAAGTAGTATTTAGTTATAAAGTAGACCCTAGTGTAGACAAAGTATTGCTATTAGGGGATATGACTAGCTGGAATAGTGCAGACGGACTTGAGATGAAAGATAGAGATAATGATGGGATTTATGAGGTTGAGCTGAAGTTGACTCCAGGTCAATATAAATATCAATTTGTCACAGAAACTCATACTTTAGATCCTGATGCTCCACTCAGTTCTGATGGTAAGAAGAATCAAATTCAAATCACCAAGAGCGATAGTAAAGAGACTATGGATTATACCTTTAGTTTTGATTTACCAGAGAATGTTAATGAAGGTGATAGAGTGACAGTGGCTGGAGAGTTTAATGGCTGGAATCCACAAGCCACTGATATGACTGATAGAGATGGTGATGGAGTTTATGAAGCAACTCTAAGTTTATCACCTGGTGAATATCAATATAAATTTGTCATCAATGGTGGAGAGCGTTGGATTTCTGATCCTAAAGCTACTAAATATAGTAATGATGGTAATCGAAATAGTATCGTTACAGTTGGAGGACATATCTTTAGTTATAATCCTGATAAGAATATTAATGGTATCATGCTAATAGGGGATATGAATGATTGGGAACCTTTTAATACTATCTTAAGAGAGAATACTAAGACTGGGGCATATGAAATTAGCCTCTGGTTAAAACCAGGTCAATATCAGTATCAGTTTATTGAATTAAAGACTGAAATTGACCCCAATGCAGAAGAAATTGATGGGGTCAATATTATTACAGTAGAATAAATATCTGAATTTTTAGCTCTTGGGGTTATCCCAAGGGCTTCTTATTTTGAATTCATGAAGGAAAATTTTCTCTTTTATCGTAATAGTGATAATAAGAATCAGTATAGTTAATTTGATGTTATATTTAATTTAATCTTTAATAGTTTAAAGGTATAAATAATAAAGATATATTAAAATATATATAAGAAGATTATTAGAGTCAATAATAGTTTATAGGGGGATGATGATATGGAGATTGGGATTATTGGATTAGGAAAAATGGGTAAGAATTTGGCATTAAACTTATTAGATCACGGGCATCAGATAATAGGGTATGATATGAGTTCTGAAGGTTTAGAAGTAGCTCAGAAAGAAGGAATTGAAGTTTCTGATAGCATAGGGGAATTAGTAGACAGTCTTTCAAAAAGAAGAGTTATCTGGATGATGATACCTGCTGGTGATCCAGTAGATAATACAATTAAGAAGTTAATACCACTTTTAGATGAAGATGATATCATTATAGATGGTGGTAATTCCAATTTTAATAATACCTTAAGAAGAAATGAGTACCTAAATCAAAAGGGAATCCATTTGGTTGATGCTGGAACCAGTGGGGGTGTTGAAGGCGCAAGAAATGGTGCTTGTATGATGATTGGTGCCGACGATAGTGTCTTTGCTTATCTAGAAGGAGTCTTTAAAGATGTAAATGTAGAAAAAGGGTACTTACATACAGGTCCAACGGGGAGTGGACACTTTACTAAGATGGTGCATAATGGTATTGAGTATGGTATCTTACAGGCTATTGGAGAAGGATTTGAGATTCTTGAGGCAAGTGATTTTGACTTGGATTACAAAGAGATTGCAAGAGTTTGGAACCATGGATCTGTAATTAGAAGTTGGTTGATGGAATTAACTGAAAATGCTTTTAGTAAAGATCCAAAGTTAGAAGGTATAAAAGGGGTTATCAACTCTTCAGGTGAAGGGCTATGGACAGTAGAAGAAGCCCTTAAACTTAAGGTGCCAGTTCCTGTGATTGCAAATTCTCTTTTTGTTAGATATCGCTCTCAACAAGAGGATACCTTCTCAGGTAAGGTAATAGCAGCATTAAGAAATGAGTTTGGAGGTCATAAGGTTGAAAAGAGATAAATTGGAGTCTTGTCAGATTATAATCTTTGGAGGTACAGGAGATTTAACTCACCGTAAGTTAATTCCAGCTTTTTATAATTTGCTAGATCAAGGATTATTACCTGAAGAATTCTCTATAATTGCTACTGGGAGGTCAGTTGATAATCAAGAAGCATACGTAGCAAGTATATATAAGTCATTACAGAAATTTGTCAAAAGAGAGATAAAAGAAGAGGTATGGAGTAGCTTGAGGGAAAGGATTTATTATAAGTCTTTTGATATCTCAAATAAGGATGGATATCAAGATTTAAAGGAAACCTTAGAGAATTTAGACAATAAATATCAAAGTAAAAGTAGAAGGATATTTTATCTAGCAATGCCTCCACGATTTTTTGGAACTATTGTAGAGTCTTTAGAGAAGTATAATTTACTCGATTTCTCTAATCCATCTTGGCCTAAGGTAGTTATTGAAAAACCTTTTGGTTATGATTTGGAATCAGCAACTGAGTTGAATAATCAGATAACTGAGGTATTTCCAGAAGAGAATATATACCGGATTGATCATTATTTAGGTAAAGAGATGTTACAGAGTATGATGATGATTCGCTTTGCTAATCTAGTTTTTGAAGCTATATGGGATAATAAGTATATAGATAATATACAGATTATCTCTAATGAGAAGGTTGGAGTAGGAGATCGAGGTGGATACTATGAGAAATCTGGAGCCTTGCGAGATATGGTTCAGAATCATATGCTACAGATTTTGGCATTAACGGCTATGGAGCCTCCAGCAGATATGAGTACAGAGTCGATTAGGACTGAAAAGATAAAGGTTTTAAAGACATTGGCTAATTTGGAGTTAGAGCAAGTTGATGATTATGTGATAAGAGGTCAGTATGGTATAGGTAAAATAGATGGAGAAGAGGTTACTGCTTATCGAAATGAGAAGAATGTTGTTAATGATTCTAGTACAGAGACCTTTGTAGCTTTAAAGCTATTTGTAAATAATCTACGCTGGTCCGGAGTTCCCTTTTATATCAAAACTGGGAAGAGGTTACCTAATAAAGTAACAAAGGTAATTATAGAGTTTAAATCCTCTTTTCACCCTTCTTATCAGAAAGAATTTAATGATTTAAGTCCTAATCTTTTAGTAATTAAGATTCAACCTGAAGAAGGGATTAATTTTGAATTTAATGCTAAAGAACCTGGTAGTAAAGCAAAGATTGTTCCAGTTAAGATGGACTTCTGCCAAAACTGTCAAGTTGGTTTTAATTCTCCTGAAGCCTATGAAAGATTAATGCATAGTGTAATAATCGGGGATCAGACTCTCTTTACTCATTGGGATGAAGTAGAATATTCTTGGAGATTTGTTGACCAGATAGCTCAGGCGTGGGCTGAAAATAAAGCTGAAATACCAATTTATTCTGCTGGAAGTAATGGACCTACAGAAGCTGAGGAACTTCTGGAGAAGGATAATCGCAACTGGTGGGAATAAGGATAGATATATACTTTAGCCAGAATAAAATACTTGTATATAGTTGTTATAAATTATATCTAAATTCCATTAAGTTCTATTTAATTCCACAAATATAATTGATATAATTATAGTATCCTTTCTTATCAAGCCAACTATATAAAATAATTGATATAGTCTTTAGTAAATTATTTATACCAATATATAGTAAAAATTTTAGAGGTGGAAGGATGATTTGATGAAAAAAGAGATATTATTACTGATTATGGGATTAATCTTCTTTTCAAATTCTGTAGTAATGGCTGGAGAAAGGGTAGAGTTCAATGGAGGAGTTACATATAATAACTTTGTTTACTCTGAAATTGATAATGGGAATTTAAATGATGATTATTGGGTAAGAGAGTCTTTAAATAGTGGTACTGGATTTTATTTAGAAGGACTCTTTTGGTTAGGTAGTAAGTGGGGAATAGGAGGAGGAATAGATAGAGCAAGCTCTTCTTGGTCTTCTTTTGAAACCTACGCTGATAGTAGTAGAACAGATTATCTATCTGAATATTATCTAGATGGGTATTATGGCAAATTATCTTATAAATTAAGTGATGAGATTAGATTAAGTGTTGGTATTAGCAATCATAACTTTGCAGAGAACTATATGCAAGATAATTCTTGGGAAGATGGAGCTTTTAATGAAGCTGTTGTAGCTGGAGATGGATTGGGCTATTTATTAGAAGCTCAAGTTGATTATCCAGTTAATGACCATATTGCTCTAATGGGAAGTGTTGGTTATAGAAGAGCAGATATTGATGTAAAGGAAGTATATAATTGGAATGAAAATAAGTTGGTTGATAGTCAAGAAGATAATGCAATTGGAGTAAATGGTTTACGAGCAGGAATTAATTTAGCACTTAAATTTTAATAGTTTTAAAGAGAGCAGGCTGGTCCTGTTCTTTTTTATATGCAAGATAGTAAGTATCTTATATTAATAAGGAAAGTGATACAATAGAGAGATATTGCGACACTTTTTGAATTCACACCTCACCCTAACCCTTCATACAAAACCGGTCTCTCCTATATGTACTGAAGTCAAAGTGTCGCAATATACCCATTAAGTCTCATTTTCTACATAAAAAATTCATATAAATAAGCGAAATTTAATTTCCATAATTCACCACTAAATCTTTATCTTAATAGACTATTTAAAGGAGGTAGGTTATGGGAGTTTTTTCTTTAGTTAAAAAGATAAAAAGAAAGATGTTAAATTTATTTAAAAGGGAGTGTCATTGTAGAAACAAAGATGTAATACACCTAAACTTAGATGGTCTAGAGATATTCCTAGAAAGATGCTTTGCTTACGATAAACCTAATGAAGTGACAATTGTTGTACCAAGGGCTGAGCTGAGAAAGAAGATAAAAAAGGTGAAAATATGGAAGAAATTGAGATACTACTTAACAGTATTACAGTTGTCTCTTCTCCACAAAGACCTTCTCATGAGGGAGAAGGTGATAAAAGTGAATTAGCAGAAACTCCTGAAATTCTACAAAGAAGTATTGGTTCAAATGAATAACTTTTTTGAATATTTGATAGACTAAAAGCAAAATATAATAGAGAAAATAAAGTAATAAAGGAGGTAAAAATGAAGAAATTAGCAGTGTTTTTAATCGTTATGGTATTAATTGGTGCAGGTTTCTTTCTTTATTATGCACAACCTAAAGTAGATATTGAGGAGAGTGAAGCCGGTACTGCCAGTTTTAATAGTCTCTCACCTACGATGCAATTATTTGCCAGAACTCTTGATGCAGAAGCCCGAGGTGAACCGTATGTTGGTCAAGTTGCAGTAGGAGCGGTTATTATGAATCGTGTTCGTGATTCTAGATTCCCTAATACTATATCAGGAGTAATTTATCAACCGTGGGCATTTACAGCAGTAGCTAGAGGTCATATCTGGGAACAAACTCCAAGTGACCAGATTGTAAAAGCTACTTTAGCAGCTTATCGTGGTTGGGATCCAACTTATGGTTCTGTTTATTATTATAATGCAGCAAAAGTAGAAACTAATTGGATTTTTTCTCGTAAGATTGTCAGAAGAATAGGTAAGCATATCTTTGCTAAATAGGAGTGATAAACTTGGATTTTAGAACAATAGGTATAATTATGTTGGTGTTTGCTTTAGCGGCAGTAGGATATTGGGGATATAATCAATATAATGCAATGCAAGATGTTCAAAAGGATTTAGAGAGTGAATTAAATAATAGATATGAGAATGCTTTTCAAGGTCTAAATCATCATATAGATGCTTTAGAATCGGAGTTAGGAACAGTCATGGTAGCACAAGCTGCTGATAACTTGTCTGTAAATTTATCTAACATTTGGCGTTCAGCTTATTCCGCCCAAGAAGATATTGGACAACTTCCTCTTAGTGATCAATCATTAGATAATACTAAATCCATGCTACATAGGATATTACAATATACAAATCACTTGGATAAGAAGGTTGTCAATGGTGGATTAAGTGATAAAGATAAGAAGATGTTAGAGTCTTTTTATAAAAATGTTATGGTAGCAAATAAGAATTTAGAGGGTATTCATGATAAGATGATGCAGAAGAACTTTAAATGGTATGATAAGAAAAGAGTAAAGATGGACTCAGATGCTGATCAAGAATACTCTGCCAGTCCCTTGGCTGGTTTAGTAGAGCTTGATAAGAGTTTGAAGCTAGATGATATTCAAAAAGAATTAGAAGCGATATTTCCTGATGGGGGTATAGAATTAAAGGACAGAGATGTAACCTTAGCTCTAACAGAGATTCAAGGTAAAAATGTAAATCAAAAACAAGCAATTCAAACAGCCAAAAGATTTATTAATAACCCTGAACAGTATAGATATAATATTATAAACAAAGAGCAGCTTAAAGTTAATGGTAGAACTATTGAAACTCATTTACCTGCTCATTCAATTCAAGCAATAAATAAGAATAATGAGAATGAGATAGTTTATATCGATGTCAGTAAGAAGGGTGGACAAGTCATCTCTTTATTAAATCGTCGTGCAACTAAAGATAAAAAGATAACTGAAGAGCAAGCTGAAGCCAAAGCTAAAGAGTTTTTGAAGAATAATGGATATGAGCATATGGAGGTTGTATCAAGTAAGCCTTTCAATGATATTGCTATGGTTGTACTTGCTCCTGTACAGAAGGTTGGACAGTATGATGTAATCATCAGTCCAGACTCAGTAAGTACAGAGGTAGCAATGGATAATGGTGAAGTGATAGGTTTTAACGGTATAGAGTACCTATTACATCATAAAAATAGGCCAGAGAGTATGCTAATACCTAAACTCAGTATGGAAGAAGCTAAAAAGAAGATAAGTTCTAACTTAAATATAACCCATGAAAGATTGGTTGTAGATACCCATGGTGGAAAAGAAGTATTATGCTATGAGTTCATTGGTGAAATAGGAGATGGACAAGGGGATGCAAATTATAGAGTTCATATCAATGCAATTACAGGAAAAGAAGAAGTAGTACATGGTGTTGATGATGATTTCTATAAAAATGTAAAGTAGATTAAAATTTAATTTAAACCTAAGATTAGGATTGATAAATATCAGCTAATCTTAGGTTTAAATTTCCATTTCTTTTTTATAAAAAAATCTTGACGTATCTAATAAGATTGTATATAATAATATTTGTGTTAAGGGCGAATAGCTCAGTTGGGAGAGCACCTGCCTTACAAGCAGGGGGTCACAGGTTCAAGTCCTGTTTCGCCCACCAATTATTCAGTTAAGAATTAAAAGTTAAAAATTAATAGTTATAAATTTTCTTTTAAAACTATTAACTCTTCACTCTTAACTAATAATTTGGGGATGTGGTGGAGTTGGTTACCACGCCGGCCTGTCACGCCGGAGGTCGCGAGTTCGAGTCTCGTCATCCTCGCCATTTAAATTTGATTTTGGCGAAATAGCTCAGTTGGTAGAGCAGAGGATTGAAAATCCTCGTGTCCCCGGTTCAAGTCCGGGTTTTGCCACCATCTATTTTAAAACATGCGAAAGTAGCTCAGTTGGTAGAGCATCTCGTTGCCAACGAGAAGGTCGCGAGTTCGAGTCTCGTCTTTCGCTCCATCGAAAACCTTGATTTAAATACGAAAGGTAGCCTTCGATGCTAAGTCATCGAAACGTCGCATCTTTAATTTTTTTTCAAAAAAGTAGGGCGGCATAGCCAAGTGGTAAGGCAGAGGACTGCAAATCCTTTATTCCCCAGTTCAAATCTGGGTGCCGCCTCCATAAAAACAATTGTCAATGTACAGTTGACAATGAACAATTAATAGTCAAGAGCTTAAAAAATTGAATTTAATTGTAGATTGTACATTGCTAATTGTAAATTAGCAGTTTGCCGAGGTGGCGGAATAGGCAGACGCACCGGACTTAAAATCCGGTGGGATTTAACTCCCGTGTCGGTTCGAGTCCGACCCTCGGTACCATTATTTAATTGACAATGAACAGTTAATAATTCACAATTAAAGGTCTTTAAATACTTTTAATTGTTTTTTAATATATAATTGTACATTATCAATTTTTTAATTTAATATTGTGGGGATATAGCTCAGTTGGGAGAGCGTTACGTTGACATCGTAGAGGTCAGTGGTTCGAGACCGCTTATCCCCACCATTTATAACACTCAAAAAGAAGAGTGTTTTTTTATTTTTTGTGGAAATATAAATAGTAAGATGTAAGAAAGTAAAAGTGAAATAAAAGGAAAATTAATTATTTTAGTGAAATAAGTTAGATAAGGCTTAATACTATTAATATAATCTAATTTTATAACAAGGAGGTTGGTTGATGTTATGCAATTAAACAAAAACAAATTAATAGCTAAGGCTTTAGAAGTAGCTGCCAAAGCCCATTATGGAGATATGAGAAAAGGTAAAGAAGATACTCCTTATATTATACATCCTGTGGAAGTAGCTATGATTCTTCAAGAAAATGGTACTAAAGAAGAGGTAATAGCCGCTGCTTTATTACATGATACCCTTGAGGATACAGATCTAACTGAAGAAGAATTAAAAGGTATCTTCAATAGTAGAATAACTGAAATGGTTATAGGTGCCTCAGAGGAGTTAGAAGATAGGGAGAGTACTCCTTGGGAAGAAAGAAAAGAACATACAATCAACTATTTAAAAACTATTAATGATATTGACATAAAATATATTGCTTGTGCTGATAAATTAGCCAATATTAGAAGTATGATTAGAGATTATGATGAGATTGGAGATGAGCTTTGGACTATCTTTAATAGAGGGTATAAGAAGCAGAAATGGTATTATGAGAGCTTAGTTGATAGTTTGAATCAACTTGAAGGTGTTAAGATGTATGAGCAGTTTAAGCTAGCGGTTAAATACCTCTTTGCTCACAAAGAGGTAAATGCCTAAGTCTTAACAGATAAAAGGGGAGAGTATGCTCTAGCAACAGAGTATGTTTTCTACCTTTTAAATCAATTTTCTATATTTATTTTTAAGTATATTGACAAGAAGAAATATAATCTGTATAATTATATCGTATTAATAGAGTGAAATTTTCATTAATTTATTTAATTAAAATTAATGATTATGATTAAATTAATTTTTTTGATTTAATTGTAATAAGAAAAATTACAGTTAAACTAATTTAATTAAACTGAGTTAAATAGAATAGGATTCAAGAAATTTTGTTAGGATAGTAATATGGTATATTAGTTTTACATAATGATTGTAATTAGCTTATTACAAAGTTATATATAGAAAAAGATAATATAAGGGGGATAAAATTATGGAATTTTTAAAATTGGCTAAAAAGAGATATTCTGCAAGAAAATATAGCTCAAAGAAGGTTGAAGAAGAGAAATTGCTTAAAATATTGGAAGCAGGTAGAGTGGCTCCTACAGCTACAAATGGTCAGCCTCAACGTCTTGTTGTAGTACAAACAGAAGAAGGCTTAGCTAAACTTAGTAAAGGAGCAAAAATATTTGGTGCTCCCTTAGCTATTATAGTATGTGCAGACCATGATAAGACCTGGAAAAGACCCTTTGATAATATGGATACAGCAGATATTGATGCTAGTATAGTTACTGACCATATGATGCTTCAGGCTACTGAGCTTGGACTTGGAACAGTCTGGGTCTGTTATTTTGATCCAGAAGTTATAAGAAAAGAGTTTAATATACCAGAGAATATTGAGCCTATTAATATTTTGGTTATAGGGTATGCAGAGGGAGAAGAGGTGTCACCTGATAGACACAACCAAACTAGAAAGCCTTTAGAAGAGACAGTCTATTATGAAACCTTTTAAATTTTTTTAATATGATAAATTCAATGATTTAAGATAAAATATAGCACGGTATATTCAGATTTTTTAATATAGATTAATATATTGATCTGTTTGGTTATAATTATGGCTTAATTAAGTTATAAATAAAAAACTATATAAATGGAGGTATAACTTATGAAGGTAGTAGCTTTTAATGGAAGTCCTAATCAAGAAGGAAATACTTATCATGCACTAAAAATAGTTGCTGATGAGCTTAATAAAGCAGAGATAGAAACAGAGATTATTCAAGTAGGTAATAAGGTAATTAGAGGTTGTATTGCTTGTAATCAATGTGTTAAGAATCAAGATGAGAAGTGTGCAATTGCTAATGATCCTGTTAATGAGTGGATTCAGAAGATGAAGGAAGCAGATGGTATTATTTTAGGTTCCCCAGTTCATTATTCAGCAATTGCAGGCACTATGAAGAGTTTCTTAGACAGAGCTTTTTATGTAACAAGTTTTAATGGTATGATGTTAAGGCATAAAGTAGGAGCACCTGTTGTGGCTGTTAGACGTTCAGGTGGGTTACCAACCTTTAATCAACTAAATAATTACATCAATTATTCAGAAATGGTTATGCCAACTTCAAATTATTGGAATGTTATTCATGGTACAAGACCTGGGGAAGCTCTAGAGGATGAAGAAGGTGTACAGATTATGAGGATACTTGGAAAGAATATGGCTTGGTTAATGAAGTTGGTTGAAAGTGGAAAAGGTAAGGTTCAAGCACCAGAAAGAGAAGCTAAAGAGTTTATGAATTTTATTAGATAAGCATGATAGAAAGGATTGGTTATTAGAGACTGGTAACTAATAATTAGTAAAATCTAAAAATTAAGATAACAAAAGTTTTATAATTTTTATCCCACTTCCTTTAGCAGTATATAAGTATTAAAAATAACATATAATATTATAGATTTGATTTTTTAAGGGAGTGGTATAATGCCTATAACTGAAATAGGTACTAGTCGTTATGCAGATTGTCTAAGGGAGAGATTGGCTTTTGAACTGGAATTTTTAAAAGAGGATGGTATTATAATTGAGATAGATGAATTTGGTAATGGAGAGCTTTGCATATTTACATGTAGATGTTCTTTTACTAATGGTGAACTAGATAATCTCACTACTATATTTAAAGAGTATATTGCAAATGCTTTATCAGATGTAATAATTAATGATCTAGAAGAAGAGCTGTTAATGAAGATATTAAAGAGCAATTATAGAGATTTTTCTGATCAGCAACGAGAAGAGATTTTAGAGATAGCAATGGATAGATTGAACTTTTTGATATCTAAAGAGGAAAATGATATAATTTCTAAAATCCAACGTAAAAATCGTATCTTATTAGAGATTTTAAATTATTTAGAAGAGACAAATGAGATTACTTTAGAAGGATTTATTCGATTTAGATTAAAAGATTATTTAACAGAGCTAGAAGTAGCGATTGATAGAGCGGTAGAAGATTTTGTGGTAGAGAAGGAATATGAAGAGTTTATAAATTTATTAAAATACTTTATAGATAATCAAGAAGCAAAAAATAGATTAATTCATGTAGTAAAAATCAATAATGGTCACTTTAAGCTCTTAGACCAAAATGAAAAGGTTGTTGAGAATACATATTTGGATGAACATATCTTGAATATGGTTGATTGTGAGTTGGATTATGAGGATTTATTGATTAGTGCTTTAATTACAGCTGCTCCTGAAGAGATTATTCTTCACTTTAAAGAACCAATCTCTTTGCTAAAGACCTTACAGAATGTATTTACTGATAAGATATCTATCTGTTTGGGCTGTAAGCACTGTAAAAGAGGTAGCTTTAATGAATCTGAATAAAGACCTTGTCAAATTAAAGATCAAATTGTATAATTATAATTGATTTTATAAGAAGGCGAGGGATATATATGGCTTGGAAACTTGCGTTTTTACCGATTATTGGAGCTTTAATCGGTTGGATTACCAATTATTTAGCTATTAAGCTACTCTTTAAACCATATAAACCTGTTAAAATACCTTTATTAAATTTTGAATTACAGGGAATACTACCAAAGAGGCGTAAAGAGTTAGCCAAAAAGGTTGGAGAGATTGTAGAGCAAGATTTACTCCCTAAAGAGGAGCTAGAGAGAGAGTTAGCAGGTTTAGAAGTAAAAGATGATATTAAAGAAGCTATTGTGCGAGTCATTGATGAAAAGGCTGAAGAGAAGATACCACCTTTTATTCCTGATAACTTTAAAGTGATGATTATAAACTTCTTAAAAGAGATGGTCAATAGGGATTTAGACCCATACCTTGATCAACTTATGGATAATTTTAAAGACAAGGTCTTAAATGAGATTGATATAGCTAAATTGGTAGAAACGGAAATTGGTAATTTTGAAATGAAAGAGTTAGAGGGATTGGCACTAGAAGTTGCTAGCAAAGAATTAAAGCATATCGAGGTTTTAGGAGCGATTTTAGGTTTTATAGTTGGAATTGGACAAGCATTAATTTTAGCTAATTTCTAAATTTAACTTGACAGCTAATTTAATTATACTTATAATTTTATTAAGATAATAATTATAAAGACTATGAAGAGGACGAGTAAGCTAAAGACTTTCTTAACAGAGAATGGAGATTATCAGCTGGAAGTCTCCTAAGAATATTTAGCCGAAAACCACCTCTGAGTTGACACCTGAACCTTACAATAAGTATTAGGGTGCTCCGGTAAAATCCGTTATCTTGAAATGAGTGAAATTTATCTTATCTCTACTTTGTCATGGGATGATATAAATTTAATTAGAGTGGAACCACGAATCCTACGTCTCTAAATTTAGAGATGGGGATTTTTTGTTTTTTGTAGTTGTTTATTTATGGTAAAAAACAAATATATTTGTTTTTTAATTAGATATAACGTTTTTACTTTACAAAGTGAATAAATCTTTATTTATTAAAATAATTACGAGAAAGCTTATCAGCTTTTTCCCGTGTTACTTTTAGCATTGCCCTAAAAGTAACCAAAAGGTCTAGAAGAAAATTAAACTCTCTCAGCAATCATAGCTATTGAGAATTAGAAATATAGTACTTCTAATTCAAAGTTTGGAGTAGAATTGTTATCTTTTGAGAATGTTTGCTTCGTTCAAACATTAATTTTCTTCGGTTTAAGTTCTTTTAATTATCAATTTTAAATTTTTAATTACAAAAAAGGGGGAATAAAAATGAGTCAAGTAAAAGTTACTTTACCAGATGGTTCAAATCGGGGGTATGAACAAGGAACTACAGTTAAAGATGTTGCTTTTGATATTGGTTCTCGACTAGGAAGGGCTTCGATAGCAGGAAAGGTTAATGGAGAGACTGTTGATGTCTCTTATAAGATAGAAGAAGATGTTGATTTAGAGCTGATTACTCTTGGTTCTGATGAAGGCTTAGATGTTTATCGTCATACTGCTGCTCATGTTTTAGCTCAAGCAGTTAAAAGATTATACAAAGATGTGAAATTGGCGATAGGACCTACAATTGACGATGGTTTCTATTATGACTTTGATATGGCACATAGATTATCTGAAGATGATTTTGATAAGATAGAAGCTGAGATGAAGAAGATTATCAATGAAAAGAATGAAATTGAGAGAAAAGTTGTCTCTAAAGAAGAAGCAATCAAAGTGATGAAAGAGTTAGGTGAGGATTATAAGGTAGAATTGATCGAAGAGCTAGAGGATAAGACTGTAACTTTATATACTCAAGGTGAATTTACAGACTTATGCCGTGGACCCCATTTACCATCAACAGGTAAGTTAAAGAATAATGCTTTTAAATTATTAAATGTAGCAGGAGCATATTGGCGTGGTAATGAGAATAATAAGATGCTACAGAGAGTTTATGCGACTGCTTTTTATAAAAAGGATGATTTAGAGCAGTACTTAGAAAGATTAGAAGAGGCTAAAAAGCGTGACCATAGAAAGTTAGGAAAAGAATTGGATTTATTTAGTATCCAAGAAGAAGGTCCAGGATTTCCATTCTTCCATCCAAAAGGTATGATTTTAAGAAATGAACTAGTTAACTTTTGGAAAGAAGAGCATCGTAAGGCTGGATATGCAGAGATTAAAACTCCAATTATCTTAAATCAAAGTTTATGGCAACAATCTGGACACTGGGATCATTATCGAGATGATATGTACTTTACTAAGATTGATGATGGAGATTATGCTGTTAAACCAATGAACTGCCCTGGTGGAATTTTGGTTTATAAGCACAAAAAGCATAGTTATCGAGAGTTGCCAATTAGAATGGCAGAGCTAGGATTAGTTCACCGTCATGAGTTATCAGGAGCTCTACATGGATTGATGAGAGTTAGAAACTTTACTCAAGATGATGCCCATATCTTCTGCTTACCTGATCAGATCAAAGATGAATTAACAGGAGTTATTAAGTTAGTTGATAAAATCTATAGTACTTTTGGTTTCAAATATAAAGTAGAGTTAAGTACTAAACCAGAAAAGGCAATGGGTTCTGATGAATTATGGGAAAGGGCGGAATCAGCTCTAGAAGAAGTAATTAAGGATAATGATTTAGATTATAAATTAAATTCAGGAGATGGAGCATTTTATGGTCCAAAGATTGATTTTCATTTAGAAGATTGTTTAGGACGGACTTGGCAATGTGGAACTATTCAGCTGGATTTTCAAATGCCAGAACGATTTGATTTAATTTATGTTGGTAGTGATGGTGAAGACCATAGACCAGTTATGATTCACCGTGCTATTCTTGGAAGTTTAGAGCGATTTATGGGAATCTTAATTGAGCATTATGCTGGAGCATTTCCAACTTGGTTAGCACCAGTACAGGTTCAAATTATTCCTATTACAGATAATCACTTAGATTATGCATATCAAGTAAGAGAAGAGCTATCAAATATTGGAGTTAGAGTTGAAGTTGATAACCGTCAAGAGAAGGTTGGATATAAGATTAGAGAGGCACAGGTTCAACAGGTTCCATATATGCTAATTGTTGGTGACAATGAAGTTGAGGAAGAGACAGTATCTGTTAGACATCGTCGTGAAGGTGATATAGGTGCTGTGAAAGTTGCTAAATTTAAGGAAGATATTTTAGAAGAGATTAAGAATAAAGAATAAGCCTAAGATTAAGTTTAAGAATAAATTTAATAGAATGATTTTAGAATCAGAGAACATTTTTGTTCTCTGATTCATATATTGATAAGGTAAATTATATATTAGTGATAAGGATTAAACTTAATAAATTTTCCTTGACACAATTTTTAATATGTAGTATACTGTTAGAGGAAAACAAAGCAGAAGTCATCCGCTTCTCACCTAGAGAATAGAGTCTTTGGGTTAATAGAGTTAGACATATTAGTGCTTTAATTTATGATATTAAAGTATTTTCATGTTTAAATCTGTAAGCGGGATGACCATATAGGGTCATCTTTTTTCTTTTTAAATCTTAGGAGGTGCATATAAAATTAGTACGGATTTAAGAACTAATGAGCGAATTCGTGCTCGTGAAATTAGAGTTGTTGGTAATGATGGTGGACAGATAGGAATTATGCCTTTAAAACAGGCTTTAAGTATTGCTGAAGAGAAGGCTTTAGATTTAGTAGAGGTAGCTCCTCAAGCTAAACCACCAGTTTGTAAGATAATGGATTATGGTAAGTATAAATATGAGCAAGCTAAAAAAGCTAAAGAAGCTAAAAAGAATCAGAACATTATGAAAGTTAAAGAAGTCCAAATGAGTGTTAAGATTGAAGATCATGACTTCAATGTTAAAGTCAATATGGCAAAAAGATTCTTAGAAAATAAAGATAAAGTTAAGGTTAGAATTCGCTTCCGAGGAAGAGAAATTGCACATAAAGATATTGCTTATGATTTAATGAACAGGTTTGCAGAAGAGGTTAAAGATTTGGGTCAAATATCTAGTAAGCCAAGTATGGAAGGTAGACATATGTTAATGTTTATTACTCCAATAAGTGATAAGTAATCTCGTAGCAATTGTTGCAAATAACCGAGAGGAGGAAATAATAGATATGGGTAAAATGAAGACAAGAAAAGCAGTAAAGAAGAGATTTAAGAAGACTGGAACAGGTAAATTCAAAAAGAACAAAGCTTTTGCTAACCACTTACTAGCTAAAAAGAGTAGTAAGAGAAAGAGAAACTACAGAAAAGGTGAAGTAGCAGCTAAAGCAGATGAAAAGAGAATTGCAAGAGCATTACCATACGAATAGAGAGAAAGATTAAGGAGGAAATATAATGCCACGAGTTACACGAGGTAATAGAAGAAGAAAAAGAAGAAAGAAGATATTAAAGTTAGCTAAAGGTTACTTTGGTTCTAAGAGTAAATTATATAGACCAGCTACTGAGCAGGTATTAAAATCTTTAAATTATGCTTATAGAGATAGAAAGCAAAAGAAAAGAAACTTCAGAAGACTATGGATTACAAGAATCAATGCTGGGGTAAGACCACATGGACTTTCTTACAGCAAATTTATCTATGGTTTAAAACAAGCTAATGTTGATATCAACAGAAAGATGTTATCTGAATTAGCTATCCATGATAATGATTCCTTCGTAGAATTAGTTAACTTAGCTAAAGAAAATATATAGTTATAAAAATCCCTAGGGCTTATTGTTCTAGGGATTTTTATTATATCTTTGATATTTGTTAGATATAATAGTTGTTTTTGATATGGTTAGTTTCTTTTTATTGATATATTGCTATACTCTTACTTTTGGAGAAGTAAGCCCATCTTAGGTTTTGCCTAAGAGCGAGTTTCTTTTGGCATTGCCCCAAAAGAAACCAAACCTACGAGTTTTACCTTTGGGGTTATAAAGCAACCCCTTTGTGGCAAGGGCAGCCCAGAACCAAAACTCTTCGTGGCAGAGCCTACTCACTACGCAATTAATATCCATTGAGATTAAGAAATTTAAGAGTTCTAATTCAAAGCTTATATTAAGTATATTATTTTTTAAAATGCTTGCTTCGTTTAAACATTAATTTTCTTCGGGTTAAAAAACTTTTAATTGCAAATTCAAAAGTATCGCAATATCATTCTGCTGTCTAGTTTTTTCTGTTAGCAGAAGATATAATCTTGATATATTTATCTTGACATTTAGCCATATTAATGGTTATAATAACACTAACAAAATTGAATAGCTACTTTAATCGCTGAGTTCTATATTAAGATAGAAGCGGGGGACCCACTTTTTTGGGGCGAGTGAAAACATAGTACTGCTATATTTTCTAAGGTTACCTTTAACCTGAGTCCGACAGCTAACCTCGTAAGCGTTGAAAAGGGGTAGGGCGTAGTATATCTGAAAATGAAATATTATATTTTGTGCTTTATTTTGATGTAAATGGCATAATTTATTTATATTATCATTATCAGATATATATTATAGACGTTAAAAGGCTATAGCTACCTGCTATAGCCTTTTTTAATTATAAAATAAATTAATTTGATTTAGTCAATAATAGCCTTGTGAGGTGATGTAATGATTAAGAATTTAAGCTTAAAGATAAAAATCTTATTAGGATACATAGTTATTATCTTGATTACAATCGGTGTTGCTCTCTGGTCTATCAGTAATTTTATGACCTTAAATGAAGCGATACATGATATTATGGTGGAAAATTATCGAAGTGTTATTGCTGCTGAGAAGATGGTAGAGTCTTTAGAACGGCAAGATAGTGCAGAGTTAATCTTTAGCTTTGGGCAAAAAGATAAAGCCTTAAATATCTTCCAAGAGAACCAAATGCAGTTTATGAAGTATCTGTCAAGGGCTGAGGATAATATTACGATTCCTGAAGAAGAGAAGATTATCAACAATATTAACGAGGGTTATCAAGCTTATCTAGATAAGTTTTGGAATTTACGCCAATTGGCTAATCAGAATGAAATTCAGAAGGTTCAGGATTATTATCTTGAGGAATCTATGCCTCAATTTGAGAAGGTAAAGAATGAAACTAGAAAATTGCTAATGGTTAATCAAGAACATATGAAAGAGTCACAACAGAAGGCTAATAATAATGCTAGCCAAGCAATTTATTCTACAATAGTATTTTCTGTACTTGCAGTAATTTTAGCTATTGTACTTGGAATTTATATCTCTAATCTGATTATTAGACCGACTAAAAGATTGACAGAAATAGTCAAAGAGGTAGCTGATGGAGATTTAGAACAGTTAATTGAAGTTGATACTAAAGATGAAATTGGAGAGTTAGCAGCAGAGTTTAATAGTATGACCCAAAGATTAAGAGAGTATGAAGAGATGAATGTATCTAAATTAATTGCTGAGAAGAACAAATCAGAAGGTATAGTTAAGAGCATATCCAGTCCTTTATTGGTGACTGATGATGAGAATAAGATACTATTGATTAATCCCAGAGCTGAAAAGTTATTTAAGCTAGAGGAAGAGAATGTATTAGGTAATCACTTTTTAGAGACGATTAAAGAGGAGAGAATCTTTAATTTAATTGCTGAGACCTTAAATTCAGGCTCAGAGCAATCTGGTAAAGATAGTAGGGTGATTAAGTTTGAACAAAAGAATAAAGAGCTTTATTTTAGAGTTAGCACAACCCCAGTAAAGGATAAAAGTGGAGATACTAAGCTAGTAGTAACCTTACTTGATGATATTACTCACCTTAAAGAGGTGGATGAGATGAAGTCGGAATTTGTTTCTATGGTTTCCCATGAGTTTAGAACACCATTAACCTCTATGAATATGGGTATCAGCATGCTCTTAGAAGGCAATATTGGTGAGGTTAACGATAATCAGCAGGAGTTATTAGAAGTAGCTAAGGAAGATTGTGAGCGTTTAAATAATTTAGTAGATGATTTATTAGACTTATCAAAGATAGAGTCAGGAGAGATAAACTTAGAATTTGATAATATACAAGTAGAGAAGATATTTAAGGCATCAATCAAACCTTTTGTTGATCAAGCTAAGAATAAAGGGGTAGAGTTGGTAGCAGATGATGTAGATGATTTAGCGGTGCATGCTGATTTAAATAAAATTACTTGGGTTATTACTAACCTGATAGGCAATGCCCTCCGTTATACCCAGTCAGGTGATCAAATCAAGCTGTCAGCTGAGAAGAAAGGTCATAAAGTTCATATCTCTGTTACCGATACAGGAGAGGGGATCCCTAAAGAGTATCAGCATAAAATCTTTGATAAATTTATGAGGGTAGGAGGAGATAAGGATAAGGATACTGGTTCTGGCTTAGGTTTAGCTATCTCTAAAGAGATGATTGAAGCCCATGGTGGTAGGATTTGGGTTGAAAGTGAAGTTGGAGAGGGTACTAGATTTACCTTTACTCTTAAATTACCAAAGTAGGTGGTCAGATTGAATAAAATATTAGTTGTTGAAGATAGTAAGAATATTGTAACTGTATTAAAGATCTGTTTAAGCAATGCTGGATATGAGGTCAAGGTTGTATCTGATGGGGTAGATGCTGTAGATACAGCCTTTGAATGGGAACCAGACTTAATCTTATTGGATATTAAGATTCCTAAGATGAATGGTTTTTTGGTCTGTGAGACCTTGAAGAAGGATGAGGCGACAACTCAGATACCTATACTAATGATGAGTGCTAAAGCAGAGGAAGAGGATATTAAGAAGGCTTATGATTTGGGGGCTGATGATTATATTATCAAGCCAGTTGAGCCTAATAAGTTATTAGAGAAGATTGCATCCTATCTATAAATAAAAAGGGGAGATTTATAATGGATAAAAAGAAGATTTTGATTATTGATGATGAGAAGAATATTAGAATTACCTTAAAGCAATGCTTGAATCAAGATTATGAAGTGGTTACAGGTGTCAACGGTGAAGATGGATTAGAAAAGTTCAAAGATGATAATTTTGACCTTGTATTACTTGATATGAAGCTACCAGGAATTGATGGAATTGAAGTTCTAAAGAAACTCAAAGAGTTAGATAATAATGTTAATATTGTTATGATTACAGGTTTTGGAACGATAGAGACAGCAGTAGAGACCATGAAGATGGGGGCAGTAGATTATTTAAGAAAGCCTTTTGCTCCTAATGAGATTCGAGAGATAGTTAAAGAAGTGCTAGATAGGCAGAGCTTAGCAGTATCTGATGAGGAGTTGAATAGCTATGAAGATTATCTAAGTTATGCTAAATCTGCTATTAGCAAGCGTGATTTTACTAAAGGCTATAATTACTTGCAGAACGCAGTTGGCTTAGATGCTACTAAACCAGAAGCCTTTAATTTGATGGGGGTAATTATGGAGTTGCAGGATAATCTGTCAGAGGCTCAAAAGAACTATAGAGCTGCTTTGTCTCTAGACCCAGCTTATCGTCCAGCTCAAGAGAATTTAGAGCGAAGTACTCAATTTGATTATCAGAAGGAAGGTATTAATCTAGGTGAGGAAATTGATAAGGAAGGTGAGTAATTATGTATATTGTAGTTATAGGTTGTGGTAGGAGTGGCTCTTATCTAGCCAATCAACTATCTAAAGCAGGAGAAGATGTGGTGGTGATAGATAAGAAGTTTGGATCTTTTGATAGATTATCAGCAGAATTTACAGGCTTTACAATCAATGGAGATGCTACTGAAATAGAGACATTGAAGTCGGCCAAATTTGACAAAGCCGATGTAGTGGTAATCACTACTGACAATGACAATGTTAATGCCATGATTGCTCAAATAGCCAGTGAATTATATCAAATACCAAAGGTGATGGTTAGACTCTTAGATCCAGAGAAGGAAGTTATTTATCGCAATTTAGATGTGATTACAATGAGTCCTACCAATTTATTGGTAGATAAATTTACAAGAGAGATTATTGGATAATAGGGAGAGATTAGTATGAGAATTATAATGGTTGGTGGAGGAAAGGTAATTTATTACTTAGCTAAGAATTTCTTGGCTAAGGGATATCAGGTCTCTATAGTGAATAAAGATGAAGAGTATTGTCAGCTTTTAGCTCGGGAGCTTAATTGTTTGGTGATTAATGGTGATGGTTCTAAACCTGATGCTTTAAGGGAAGCAGAAGCTGGCAAGGCAGATGCTATCTTATCCTTGACGGGAAATGATCCAGATAATTTATTCATTTGCCAATTAGCTCAAAGAGAATTTGGTGTACCTAAGACCTTCTCTGTGGTCAATAATCCAGATAATGAGAAGATATTTAAAGAATTAGGGGTAGAGACTATCTTTAATACAACAAAGCTAATTTCTTTATTGATTGAGCAGAGAGTAGAAGTGGCTGATGTCAATAATTTATTGTCGATTGAAGAGGGGAGAATTAATATCTCCCAAGTTATTTTACAAAAGAGTTCGCCGGTTTTAGGCAAGACTTTAAAGGAGATTAATCTTCCTCGGGATATAGTTTTTGGTTGTATTATTAGAGGGGAAGAGGTCGTTATTCCTAAAGGTGATACTCAGCTATTAGAGGGAGATAAGGTATTAATTATTACTCTACCAGAGAATCAAGGAGAGGCTTTTGCTGTATTATCTGGTGAGTAAGAAGCGGAGGAATAGAAATGAGATATGCAAGTATTATCAGAGAAAGGTATAAGTTAATAACAAAATATATTGGAATCCTAACGATGGCAATTGGTGGATTTTTATTACTACCACTGTTGGTTTTACCTTTTTACCCCAAAGAAATAGTTTATATAAAGGCATTTTTAATTCCAGCTGCTATCTTTTTTGGGGTTGGACTTTTACTGTGGAAATTAACACCTGTCAAAGATGAAGTCACCCTTTCCTTAAAGGAAGGTGGGATTATAGTTTTAATCTCTTGGATTATAGCTATTATAGCTTCCGCTATGCCTTTTATGATAACAGGGGAGTTGAACTTTACCCAAGCCGTCTTTGAGGCTACTAGTGGTTGGACAACGACAGGATTATCGGTAGTTGATGTGACTAAGGCTTCTCATGTCTTTTTGATGTGGAGAAGTATTATGCAGTTCTTTGGAGGGGTAGGATTAATAGTAGTAATGTTATCTTCTGTTTTGCATCCTTATGGCTTTGGATTATATAATGCAGAGGGTAGAAGTGACCAATTATTACCCCATGTTAAGAAGTCAACTAAGGCTATTATGTATATCTACCTTGGATATATTATTGGAGGGACTATTTTATATGTGATAGCTGGAATGGGAGTCTTTGATGCGATCAATCATGCTATTCCTGCATTATCGACAGGTGGGTTCTCAACTAAGGTTGACAGTATAGGTCATTGGAATAGTCTTCCGATAGAGATGGTAACTTGGTTATTGATGATCTTAGGAACGATTAATTTTGCTACCCACTTTGCCTTATTAAAGGGGAAGTTTAAGGTTTTTTTCAAAAATGGTGAGATTAGATTATTATTATTCATCATCGCTATCTTTACTCCAATTGTCAGTTATTTTTCCTTAAATGGCTTATATACAAGTTTGCCTGCTACAGTCAGACGGGGATTTTTTGAAGTAGTATCTGCTATTTCAACTACAGGATTCTCTTTAGATACTTTCAGTAATTGGAATCAATTTGGTGTTTTAGCGATGGTTTTATTGATGTGGATTGGTGGTGGAACTGGTTCTACAGCAGGTGGTATTAAGCTATATAGGATTTATCTAATGATTAAGTCGGTCTGGTGGGAGTTAAAGGGATATTTCTTACCTCCAAATTCTGTAGTAGAGAATTATATCTGGAGAGGAGAACAAAAGTTATACATTAAAGCAGAATATATTCGTGAAACTGCAAATTATATTTATCTTTATATGGTTACATACTTTATTGGAGTTTTAATTTACTTAGCTTATGGATATGGTTTGGCAGAATCGATGTTTGAATTTGCTTCTTCTTTAGGTACTGTTGGACTATCAATTGGGATTACCAGCCCTGATGCTCCAGCAGGGATTTTATGGACTCAAACAGTGGGAATGTTCTTAGGAAGACTGGAGTTTTTAGTAATCTTCTTTGCTGTTGCCAAGATAGTTAAGGATGCTAAGTATTTAGCTACAGAATAGAGGATGATAAAAGATTAGATTGAATTTCTGGTATATAAAATGTTAAAATAGAAGAAGGTAATGATAAAAAACAAAAGATTAGTTAACTAATCTTTTGTTTTTATTGTTGAACAACTTTAATTGGGGGTGATTAAGATTTCTGATAAATTATGCAATGAGTTAATTGGAGAGCTGAAAAAAGATAATAAAGGATTACATAGTTGGTTGGAGACGATTCATCCTATAGATTTAGCAGAAACTATAACTGATTTAAATGATGATGAGCTTCTCCAATTTTATAAAAGAGTTGATACTGAATTAATGGCAGAAGTTTTGGAACAGGCTGAAGATGATTTTCAAGCTAGGTTTTTAAGGTTACTTGATATAAAAGATATCATTAGTATCTTCAATTATATGGCTACTGATGATATAACAGATATAATAGGAAACTTAACCTTTGCTGAAAGCAAGAAGATATTGAATATGATGAAGGAAGAAGATTCTGGAGCCATTCGCAAGCTATTAGGATATGATGAAGAGTCAGCTGGAGGATTGATGACCACAGAATTTATTGCTCTTAAGGAGAGTCTGACCACTATCGAAGCACTGACAAAGATTAAGAGGATAAGCCCTACAACAGAAGTTATTCGTTCTATTTTTGTTTTAGATGATTCTAAAAAGTTAGTAGGAGTTGCTGATTTAAGAGATATCTTAGTAGCTAAAGAGGAAACTCTATTAAGGGATATAGCAAATACTAACGTAATTTCTGTTACACCTGATATAGATCAAGAGGAGGTTGCTTTATTAGTAGCCAAATATGATTTAACTGCTATTCCAGTAATCAGCCGTAAAGGGATTATGCTAGGAATTATTACCGTTGATGATATTATTGACGTTATCGAAGAAGAGAATACTGAGGATATCCTTAAATTAGGTGGTGTGAGTGAAGAAGAGAGGATAGATAGCTCTCTAATGATCTCTATTCGTAGAAGATTGCCTTGGTTATTAATAAATTTAGTAACAGCTTTTTTGGCTGCATATACTGTAGGCTTATTTGAGGATGTGATTGCCCAAGTGGTTGCATTGGCAGCAGCGATGCCGATTGTAGCAGGTATGGGTGGCAATGCTGGTACTCAGACTTTATCGATTACAATTAGAAGTATAGCATTAGGTGAATTGGAACTAAAGGAGAGCTGGAAGATAGTCTTTAAAGAGATATTGCTGGGATTGATTCATGGTGCAGCAACAGGTGTTGTAACAGGAGTTATTCTTTATTTTGTCTATGGTAACCCATATTTGGGATTGATAATCTTATTGGCAATGATTTGTAATTTAATAATAGCAGGATTGAGTGGCTTTTTGATTCCCCTTGGTTTAAAGATAGTCGGGATAGACCCAGCCTTAGCTTCTGCAATTATTTTGACTACTGCCACTGATGTCTTTGGTTTCTTTATCTTCTTGGGCTTGGCTAAAGTATTTCTTAATTTTTTAATTGTTTGATATTTTTGATTAATTTCAGAATAAGACTATATTCATATAATTATGAGGGGATAGGAGTAATATGATTGAGCTTTTAATTATATTAAAAGGTTTGCTTATAGGTATGATAGTATCGTTACCAATTGGTCCTCTTGGTCTTATATCGATACAAAGAACTTTAAATAAAGGCTGGAGAGCTGGTTTTCTATCTGGTCTTGGTGGGGCATTATCAGATTTATGCTATTCATCACTAGCTATTTTGGGTATGGGACTTATTGACGATTTTTTAGAAAAGAATAGATATTTTTTTAATGGTGTAACAGGTGTTCTGTTTTTAATTGTTGGAATCAATATTATTATCAAAGCTATAGGAGATAAAGAGCTAGAAGAGGAGAAAGAAGTAATTCATCCAGCTTTATCGACATTTTTGATGGGGTTATCCAATCCAATGACCTTTCTTATCTTTTTGGCCATATTTGCTAAAATGGGTATAGATGTAGAGTCTGAAAATTTAATAGAAAGTATAGTCTTTATTATTTCTATCTTTATGGGTTCTACTATCTTCTGGTTCTTCACTACTAATTGGCTAAAGATATCTAAGAAGGATTATGAGATGGATAAGCTTATCTTTTTTGAAAAGATAATTGGGATAATGATTACTCTGTTTGGGTTGTTTAGTTTGCTAAAAGTAATATTTAAATTTTAATTATTTAAGGGGGAGTCATGAAAAAATTTTGGATTAGTAATTTAATGAAACAATTAGTACCTACATTGATAATCGATTTATTATTATGGTTTGGATTTATTAAATTGGAGAGTAAGCTATTATTAACTTTAGCAATTTTGGGAATTTTATTTGCTTGCTTCTCTATCTGGTTCTTTAGAAACCCTAAGAGGAATGTACCAGACCTTCCTAATTCTCTAATATCTCCTGCAGATGGAAAGATAGTAGCGATAAAGAAGGAGAAGGATAATTTCTTTTTTGAAGGTAGAGAAGTAACACGTATTAGTATTTTTCTAAATGTCTTTAACGTACACATTAATCGAATTCCAATTGATGGAGAGATAGTTTATGAAAATTATAATCATGGTAAATTTATAAATGCTTTTAGTGAAAAAGCATCCTTAGATAATGAACAGAATATGATAGGGATAAAAACAAAGCATGGAAATATATTAGTTAAACAGATAGCAGGACTTATTGCTAGAAGAATTATAGCTGTTAAAGGATTGGGCGATGAGGTTAAGCAAGGTCAGATTTATGGTATGATTAAATTTGGCTCTAGAACTGATATTTTAATTGAAGAGGATATCAATATCAAAGTTAATATAGGTGACAAAGTAAAAGGTGGCGAAACAATAATAGGTGATTTCTATGAATAGGATAGAGAAGAGATTTGTTATTCCTAATATTATAACTGGGGCAAATATGTTGCTTGGGTTTTTGAGTATAATCATGTCCTTTCAAGGTGATTTGTTAAAGGCATCTTGGTTGATAGTTATGGCTATGGTGGCAGATGGATTAGATGGTAAGACGGCAAGAGCCTTAGATGGTTTTAGTGAATTTGGTAAGGAATTTGATTCTTTTTGTGATGCTGTCTCTTTTGGTATGGCACCTGGAATTTTGATATACTCTATATTAATGGAGCAGGTGGCATTAAAAGAGCTAATTATACCTCTTTCTTTTTTATATCTTCTCTGTGGGGTATTAAGGTTAGTCAAATTCAATATTATAACAGAGGCATCAAAGGATAAAGCTGATTTTATAGGGATGCCTATTCCTACTGCAGCAGGCTTACTTGCTTCTTATAATATCTTTTCTAATGCAGTTTGGGGTGAATTAGTTCAAATAAATCTATTTTTGATTTTGGCATTCTTTGTTTCTATACTTATGGTCAGCGCGATAACCTTTAAAAGTATCTCTAAAACCTTTAAAGTACTAGATTCTAAAGGGCTACTGGCTTTATTGATACTTGTTGCTGTATTTGCAAAATATCTACTATTTCCTTTTGGATTATCCTACTTCTTGGTTAATAGCTTTAACTTTATAAAAGAGAAGAGGTTTACTTCAAAAGAAGAAGTGAGTTAATTATAATAAAAATTTAATTGTCAAACTACTCTTCTTTACAACAATTTTAAATTGTAGTATAATGAACAAAATAATTAAATAGCAAACGCTTAATCCTAATAGGAGCGGGGGAACCACTTTTTGGGGTGAATCTAATAGTAAGTTTAAGTCTAGAGCTGAGTTCAAGTAAAATAATGAGTAGTTCACAATTTACTTATACTTAATCTTAAACTTAGTCTTGATTATTAGTAGGGCTATCCTTTTAGTCCGAATCCGACAGCTAACCTCGTCAGCGTGAAAGGGAGACCAGTTAAGTATATGCATAGGGTGTCCTATGTCTTTTTTTATTTTATGGCTAATTTTTACATTTGAAATAGTGGTGACTGTTAACAGAAAGAGAGGTTTGAATATGAAGAGAAGGTTGAGTATCCATAATCTAACTCCAGCTCAGGTACTATCCTTGGGTTATTTGGTTGTAATACTGTTAGGTGCTATACTACTAACTTTACCTATAGCAACAACAAATGGTGAGGGCATGAACTTCTTAGATTCAGTCTTTACAGCTACTTCTGCTACAGCTGTAACAGGATTGATTGTTGAGAATACAAGTACCTTCTTTACTATGTTTGGGCAGATAGTAATTTTATGTTTGATTCAGATTGGTGGATTGGGAATTATGTCTATGTCTACTTTATTTGCTCTTTTATTAGGGAAGAAGATTACTTTAAGAGAGAGATTAATCATTCAACAGGACTTAGATCAGTTTGAACTATCAGGGATTATTAGGATAGTAAAGTATGTAATTGGTGTAACCTTTATTATTGAAGGTATAGGTGCATTTATCTTATTTATTAGATTCTTATTTGATATGCCAGCAGGAAAGGCTTTGTATTTTGGTATCTTCCATTCAATTTCTGCTTTTAATAATGCTGGATTTGATATCTTTGGTAATAGTTTGGAGAACTTCACAGGTGATATTGTTGTTAACTTGGTAATTACATCTTTAATTATTTTAGGTGGAATTGGATTTGCTGTGATTGCAGAGGTCTATTCAGGTAAAAAGTTTAAAAATTTTTCATTGCAGACCAAACTGGTATTGAGTGTAACAGCGATTTTACTTGTTGTAGGAACTATTGTCTCTTTTGTTTTAGAGTATTCTAATCCAGCAACTATAGGAAATCTGCCTTTAGGAGATAAGATTATAGCTTCTTACTTCTTAGCAGTTACTCCAAGAACGGCTGGATTTAATACCGTTCCAACAGGTGCTCTAAGAGGTTCTACAATATTCTTTACGATTATTTTGATGTTTATTGGTGCTAGTCCAGGGTCAACTGGTGGTGGAGTTAAGACCACCACCTTTGGAGCTTTAGTTGCTGTATTATACTCTAGAGCAACTGGTAGAGATGATATTGAAATCTTTAAGAGAAGGCTAGGAAAAGAGACTATTTACAATGCCTTGTCTATTGTATTGATTGCCTTATTATTGGTAGTAACAGTGACTATGGTCTTAACCATAACTGAAGATGGAGAGTTTTTAGACTTATTCTTTGAAGCAGTCTCAGCCTTTGGTACTGTTGGATTATCTACTGGGTTAACTGGTAGCCTATCAATTATAGGTAGGATTGTAATAATTTTGACTATGTTTGCAGGTAGAGTTGGTCCATTGACGATTGCTTTGGCTGTTGGTGAAAGAAAGGATAAAGTTAATATTAGATATCCAAAAGAGAAGATTTTAGTTGGCTAAGGGAGGTCTAGATTAATGAAGCAATTTATGGTTGTAGGTTTAGGTAGATTTGGCTCAAGTGTAGCAACTACATTGGCTAGTAAAGGTTATGATGTCTTGGTTGTTGACTCAGATGCCGATAAGATTCAAGAGATTAGTGGCTTGGTAACCCATGCAGTACAGGCAGATGCTACTGATGAGGATGCCCTTAAGACTTTAGGGGTGAATAACTTTGATATTGCTATAGTTAGTATTGGAACAAATATTCATGCTAATATCTTGGCTACACTTATATTAAAGGAGCAAGGTGTTAAGTATGTTGTTGTAAAGGCTCAAGATAGTCTACATGGTAAGTTACTGACTAAAGTAGGTGCCGATAAGATAGTCTATCCAGAGCGTGATATGGGAGTGAGAGTAGCTAATAATTTAATTTCTGCTAATGTATTGGATTATATTGAGCTGGCTCCAGGTTATAGTATTGCAGAAGTAGTGGCTTCTGAGAAGTTATCAGGAAAGACTTTGGCTGAAACAGATATTAGAGGGAAATTTGGAGTAAATGTTATAGCTATTAAGAATGAGCATAAGGTTAATGTCTCACCAGAAGCAACTGATGTAATTGAGTCAGGTGATATCTTGGTAGTAATGGGGCATGAAGATGGCTTGAGGCTTTTAAAAGAATATTAGAGGAAAAATGACCAACATTTGTTGGTCATTTTTTTATGCTTCTATTAGTTGAAAAGGGGTTATATGGGTATATTGCGACACTTTTCACACCTCATCTTCAACCCTTCTCCTACTCTTAGGAGAAGGGAGAAAAGTAAAAGAGAAAGAGCTTCCTCTCTCATTAGTTAAGGAGAGACTGGTTGTGTACGAAGAGTAATTGAACTGTATTACTCGTAGGGGGATTAAGGGGTGAGGTGTGAGGTTTTGAACTTAATTTTTAACTATAAAAGTGTCGCAATATCTATCTTAAGGACACTTCCTATACAAAGATTAAACTATGATAACCCACTAAATTAGTAAAATAAATTTATAGTAAAGTTATAATCTTACTTGATTTAGGTAATATTAAGGAAAGAGTATTTAACAGGAGGTGATATTAATTCTTGCAAAGACAAAGTGGCTAACTCCAGCTCGTTTTTTGACTATGGGTTATCTGATAGTCATCAGTATAGGGGCTTTTTTATTATCATTGCCAATGGCTACAGTAAATGGACAGGGTTTGAATTTAGTTGATGCATTATTTACAGCTACTTCGGCTACAGCTGTAACTGGGTTAATAGTAGTTGATACTGCTACTTATCTGACTCGTTTTGGACAGACTGTGGTATTGGTGCTGATTCAGATTGGTGGTTTTGGTTTTATGACTACATCTACGTTATTTGCATTATTATTAGGGAGAAAGATTACTTTTAGAGAGAGAATAATTATTAGAGAGGAGTTGAACCATTTTAGCTTATCAGGAGTTATTAAGTTGGTTCGTTATGTGATTGTATTGACTCTAGCCATTGAGTTAAGTGGTGCACTATTACTCTTTTTTAACTTTAAAAATTCATTACCGGTTTCTCAGGCGATTTTCTTCTCTATCTTTCATGCTATTTCTGCCTTCTGTAATGCAGGATTTGCACTATTTAGTAATAGTTTAGAGAATTTCACTAGAAATTACTATATCAATTTTGTGATAACTATCTTATTTATCTTAGGTGGACTTGGCTTTGCTGTTATTGCTGATTTGTATCAAAAGAGAAAATTTAAATCTTTATCATTAAATAGTAAGCTAGTATTAGTAACTACTCTATTTTTGATTTTAATTGGTACTGTAGGTATCTTTCTATTAGAGCTACCTAATCCTGATACCTTTGGACAGTTAACTTTAAAAGATGAACTAATCTCTGCATATTTTCAAGGGGTTACTCCTAGAACAGCAGGTTTTAATACAATTCCAATAGGTAAGCTAACCCAAGGGAGTTTATTCTTAATTATTATATTAATGTTTATTGGAGCCTCACCTGGTTCAACAGGAGGAGGATTAAAGACGACTACAATTGGGGTATTAATAGTTACTACATATTCACTAATAATAGGTAAGCAAGATGTAGAGTTATTTAAGAGGAGGTTATCTCAGATTACAGTTTATAAGGCTCTAGCAGTAACGATAGTCTCTTTATTGGTAATTATCATGGCAACTTTAATCTTATCAATTACTGAGCAATTTGATTTTCTCCATGTATTTTTTGAAACGGTATCTGCTTATGCTACAGTTGGTCTATCTACAGGGATAACTGGGGATTTAAGTACTATTGGGAGGATTTTAATTACTATTATAATGTTTACTGGACGAGTAGGACCATTGACTTTGGCTATGGCACTTGGAGAGAGAGAGAAGAACAATAAGATTAGATATCCAGAGGAGAAGATATTAATTGGATAGTTAGGAGGGTAAATCTTGAGGCAGTTTATAGTTGTTGGTTTAGGGAGATTTGGATATAGTGTTGCCAAAACTTTAGCTAATAAGCATTATGATGTTTTAGCGATTGATACTGATGAAGAGAAGGTGCAAGAGATAAGTAATATAGTAACTCATGCTGTCCAAGCAGATGCTACTGATGAAGATGCTCTAAAGACTTTAGGGGTTAGCAATTTTGATGTAGCAGTAGTTAGTATCGGTGAGAATATCCATGCAAATATCTTAGCTACCTTGATTTTAAAGGAGTTAGGTGTAAAGAGTGTTGTTGTTAAAGCTAAAGATCAGCTACATGGGAAGGTATTAAGTAAGGTTGGAGCAGACAGAATTGTCTATCCAGAGAGGGATATGGGAATGAGGATAGCAAATAATTTAATTTCTTCTAATGTTTTAGAGTATATAGAATTGGCTCCTAACTATAGTGTTGTGGAGATTGCAGCTGATGATAATATGTATAATAAGAATCTATTGGATTTACAGTTAAGGAGCCGCTTTGGAGTTAATGTTATGGCAATTAGGAGTAGAGATGGTATAAATATCTCACCACGAGCTGAAACTGAAATTAAAGCTGGTGATACTTTAATAGTGATGGGTGATAATGATAGCCTTGATGAATTAAGGAAGATGTAGAAAGGGAGGGATTATTTTGATTACAACTCTAACCATTAATCCTGCTGTTGATTATACTGTAAAAGCACCAGAATTGAAAATAGGCAAGGTTAATAGAGTAGAATTTGTGAGTAAAGCTGCGGCAGGTAAAGGGATTAATGTCTCTAAAGGAGTAAAAAACTTAGGAGAAGAGACTAAGGCTTTAGGCTGTATAGGTGGAGAGAGTGGGCAATTTATAGGTGGCAGTTTAAAAGAACTAGGAATAACCACTGATTTTACTTGGATACAGGATGATACTAGAATTAACATAAAAGTGATTGATGATTTAGGTCATGAGACCAAAATTAATCAATTAGGACCTAAGATACCTAAAGAAGTGCTAGAGGTTATAGAAGAGAAGGTTATATCTACTATAGATGAGAGTGAATTTATTGTATTGGCAGGAAGTTTGCCATCAGGTTGCTCCGAGGATTTTTATCAAAAATTAATTAATAAGATTAAAGAAGAGAATAATAATATCAAAGTCTTTTTAGATACCTCTCAAGCACCTTTGAAATTGGCTTTAGAAGCTAAACCTAACTTAGTTAAACCAAATCTTAGAGAGTTGGGGGAAGTCTATGGAAAAGAATTATCAGTAGAGGAAGCTGTTGAAATCAGTAAAAATTTAGTCGAAGATGGAATTGAGATGGTGCTAGTCTCTTTGGGAGCGGAAGGAGCGGTTTTGACAACTAAAGAAGGTACACTTAAAGCCACTCCTCCAGAGGTAGATGTGGTCAGTACAGTAGGAGCAGGTGATAGTGTAGTAGCTGCTATGGCAGTAGCTTATCTCAATGACTATAAGATAAAGGATATGTTTAGATTTGCAATAGCTATGAGTATAGCAACTATCTTGCGACCAGGAGCGGAGATGGGGACATTAGAAGAAGTAAATCAATATTTAGATGAAATAAAGATTGATAAATTAGAATTATTAGAGTGCTAATCACTATTTGTATTAATATAAGAAATTATGATATAATAACTCGTGTTATTATCAGAAGGGAGTTATTATAGAATGAGAATATCTAGTTTTACAAATGATAGAATTAAATATTTACGTTCTTTATATCGTACTAAGTATATTAGACAAGAGAGCAAATTTGTTTTAGAAGGTGTTAGAATTGTCGAAGAAGCAATTAAGGAAGATGTAAATATAGAGCAGGTTTTTTATTCAGAGTATCTAATGAGAAATCAGCGTGGAGAAGAATTATTAGCTGATTTAAGAGAGACTGGCGCAGAGATATTAGAAGTTGATGATGAGATTATTCAAAAGGTTGCTGATACAGAAAGTCCTCAAGGTATATTGGCTATTGTAGAACAAGTTGACTATAATCTAACTGATATATTAACAGGAGATAATAAGCTAATATTGATAGTTGATCAAGTGCAAGACCCAGGTAATTTGGGGACAATCATTAGAACTGCTGATGCAGCAGGGGTAGATGGTGTGATTACTACTAAAGGAACCGTAAGCCTTTATAATCAGAAGACTATTCGGGCTACAATGGGTTCTTTATTTAGAATGCCTGTTTATTGGGCAAGTGACCTAAAGGAATTAAAGAACATCTTAGATGATAGTGGTGTTAAGGTCGTTGTTGGTGATATCAATGGTGATAAGTATCACTTTGAGGTTGATTGCTCATCTTCTACAGCGATTGTTGTAGGAAACGAAGGAACTGGTCCAAGGGATGAACTGATAGAATTTGCTGACCAGCTAATTAAAATACCTTTAGTTGGTGATGCTGAATCCTTGAATGTAGCTATGGCTGCAGGGATAATGGTCTATGAGGCTGTTAGGCAGAGAATAGTTACTAATAACTAGTAACGAATTACTAATCACCATTATTTTAAACTTGTGATTATTAGAAAGCTATGATATAATTTTAAACAAATTAAATTGACAATATCTTTAAAGTTACATAATAAATTTAATATGATTAAAGACTGTGAAGGAGAGAGTAGCTTAGAACTTATTTTATCAGGGAGAGGATATCATAGACTGAGAGTATCCTTAAAATCAGACTAAGTGAAGTTCACTCTGGAGTTACTAGTTGAACTATAGTTATTGATTTACTATAAAATAGGCTATGTCGGTCTTCTGCCGTTATCAGAAATTAAGAGAATCTATTTTAGTTATAAACTGAAAAATAATGGCTATTAAGTATTTAATAGATTAAGCAAGGTGGTACCGCGGAAGATAAACTCTTTCGTCCTTAATTAAGGATGAAAGAGTTTTTGTTTTTATAATTTTGACTTAGAGCAAGGTTAAGAAAAGTTTTAAATAACTTATAAGGGGGATTTAGAGATGGAAGAGAAGATAAGAGGTTTGCAACAAGAAGCGATTGATGCAATTAAAGCTGTTGATAACCTAGAAAGTTTAGAAGAATTAAGAATTAAGTACTTAGGTAAAAAGGGAGAGTTGACCCAGATCCTAAGAGGAATGGGTAGTTTGTCTGCAGAAGAGAGACCAGTAGTTGGTAAGCTAGTTAATGTAGTTAAAGGTGAGTTAAATAAGCTCCTTAGTGAAAAAGAAACTACTTTAAAAGAACTTGCTAAACAGGAACGTTTGAAATCGGAAGGTATCGATGTTACATTACCAGGTCAAAGAAGAAAGCTAGGAAAGCAACATCCGTTAACTTTAGCTTTTAATGAGATTAAAGAATTGTTCTTAGGTTTAGGCTTTGAAATTGCTGAAGGACCTGAAGTAGAGAAGGATTATTATAACTTTGAGGCTTTAAACTTTCCTGCAAATCATCCAGCAAGGGATATGCAAGATACTTTTTATGTGGGTGGAGATATATTATTAAGAACTCATACCTCTGGTGTACAGGTTAGAACTATGGAAAAGACTGAACCACCAATTAGAGTAATTGCACCAGGTAGAGTTTATCGTTCAGATGAGGTAGATGCTACTCATAGCCCAGTATTCCATCAAGTTGAAGGTTTAATGATAGATAAGGATATATCCTTTGCTAATTTAAAGGCGATATTAATTAAGGTTGTACATGAGCTATTTGGTGAAGAGAGAGAGGTTAGATTTAGACCAAGTTACTTCCCATTTACTGAGCCAAGTGCTGAGGTTGATGTGTCTTGTGCTAGTTGTGGTGGAGAAGGATGTAGAATTTGCTCTGGTACAGGTTGGTTAGAGATTTTAGGTTCGGGGATGGTTCATCCCAATGTATTGGAGATGTCAGGAATAGACTCAGAAGAGTATAGTGGATTTGCTTTTGGTATTGGGGTAGAGCGAATTGCTATGTTGAAGTATGGAATTGATGATATGAGATTATTATATGAGAATGATATTAGATTTTTAGAGCAGTTTTAACAAGCAGTAAGAAGTGAAAAGTAAGTAGTGTGAAGTATTTTAGTTAATTATTAGTAACTAATACGAAGGGGGATAAGGATGAAGGTTTCATATAAATGGTTGAAGGAATATGTAGATTTTGATTATACACCAGAAGAGTTGGCTGAAAAGTTGACTTTAGCTGGATTAGAGGTTGATGGTATTGAATATAAAGGAAGAGAGATTCAGGATATAGTAGTAGGGCAGATAAAGGAGAAGGTTTCTCATGAGAATGCTGATAAATTATCGGTCTGTAAGGTCGATGTAGGTCAAGATGAAGAGTTGCAGATAGTCTGTGGTGCTAAGAATATGGATGTTGGTGATAAGGTTCCTGTAGCATTGGTTGGAACAACTATGCCAAATGGTATGAAAATCAAGAAGGCTAAGCTAAGAGGTGTAACATCCTTTGGAATGATGTGCTCTACTAATGAGTTGGAGCTTCCTGATGATGGAGTAGATGGTCTATTTATTTTACCGGAGAAAGTTAATGTAGGTAATAAGTTGGTTGATGAGCTTGGTATTGATGATATAGTTATTGAATTAGATTTAACACCTAACTTTGCCCACTCTTTAAGTATGATTGGAGTGGCAAGGGAGGTTTCGGCAATAACAGGTAATGAATTAAAGTTACCTACAGCAGAAGTTACAGAGATAGAAGAGGAGATTAATGATTGGGTTAAGATAGAGGTTGAAGATAATGAGCTCTGTCCTCGTTATGCAGGTAGAGTAATTACCGGTGTAGAGGTAAAAGATTCACCGTTATGGTTAAAGAAGAGATTGGAAGCTGCAGGAGTTAGACCTATCAATAATATCGTTGATGTAACTAACTTTATTTTAATGGAGCTAGGTCAGCCATTACATGCCTTTGATTACTCTAAATTAGAAGGAAATAAGGTTGTAGTTAGAACTGCTAAAGCTGGAGAGAAACTGATTACTCTAGATGATGAAGAGAGAAATCTAACTGAGGATATGCTAGTGATTGCAGATGCTAAAAAGGCAGTCTGTATAGCAGGAGTAATGGGTGGAGCTAATAGTGAAGTAACAGATGAGACTACTACAATCTTTTTAGAGAGTGCTAACTTCAATCCAGTATCTGTCCGAAAAACATCAAAGAAATTAGGTATACATAGTGATGCATCTCACCGATTTGAAAGAGGTGTTGATATTAATATAGTAGAACTGGCTTTAGATAGAGCTGCTCAATTGATTGCAGAGCTAAGTGGTGGTCAAGTAATTAAAGGTAAGCAAGACATCTATCCTGTACCTTTTGAGGAAAGAGTTATCAAGGTTAGACCAAGAAGGGTAAGTAAGCTATTAGGTGCAGAGTTTGCTAAGGTTAGAATCAAGACCTTATTAGAGAAGCTACACTTTGAAGTTGAGGATATGGGAGATGTATTAGCAGTTAAAGTTCCAGCTTTTCGTGTAGATGTAGAGCAAGAGATTGACTTGGTTGAAGAGATAGCTAGATTATATGGATATGATAAGATAGAAGCTACACAACCAAGTGGGGATATCACTCAAGGTAAGAAGACTTGGAAGCAGAAAGTTGAGGATAAGACTAGAGAGCTATTAGCTAGTTTAGGGTTATTAGAAGTACATAATTACTCTTTTATAAATCCTGATTTCTTCAATAAAATTAACTTACCTGAAGATTCTTCTTTAAGAAAAACAGTTCAATTGAGTAATCCTATCGGTTATGAATATAGTGTGATGAGAACATCATTACTACCAGGAATTTTAGAGAATGTCTCTTTCAATATTAATCGTAATGCTGAGAATGTAGCTTTATTTGAATTGGGGAAAGTATTTATTCCTGTAGATAATAAAGAGTTGCCTCTAGAGAAGATACAATTAACAGGGGCTGCTATGAATAAATATTTAAGAGACCCTTGGAATTTAAATGCACCAGGTTTCTTCTATTTGAAAGGGATATTAGAAGAGTACTTTGATGTTTTAGGAGTAAATAATGTAGAATTTATCACTGGAGAGCATCCAACACTCCATCCAGGAAGAACAGCTCAAGTTAAGATAAAGGGCGAAGTAGTTGGATACTTAGGGGAATTACACCCTGATGTCCAAGAGAATTACAAGTTGGAAGAGAGAGTTACAATCTTTGAGCTAGAATTCTCTTCGATTATAGATAATGCTACTTTTGATAGAGAGTATGTATCATTACCTAAGTATCCTGCTTCAACTAGAGATATTGCATTATTAGTAGAAGAAAAGTTAAATAGTAAAGATATTAAAGATATTATAATAAAATTAGGTAAGGATATTTTAGAATCGGTTGAGTTATTTGACTTATATCAAGGTGAACAGGTTCCAGAAGGGTATAAGAGTTTAGCTTATTCATTAATTTATAGAAGGGCAGATAGAACATTAACTGATAAAGAAGTGAATGAAGTTCAAGCTAAAATAGAGGAAGAGTTATATAATAAACTAGGAGCAAAGATTAGAGAATAGATATGATGATTCTTGGGTACCATAATATATGTGGTACCCTTCTATTAATTTTCTTGACAAGTTGTAAATTAGATGTTAATATAGTAAAAGTTGATTGAGAGAAAAAAGAAAAA